>JBKPOM010000001.1:0-10976 GCA_046733115.1 Actinomycetota bacterium
GTGGAAGCTTGTTATCGTCCACTCGGCCGCACCGATGGTGGTGTTGGCTTTCGTGCTGTCCAGGTTGCGGCTGACGAACTCGTACGCCGTTTTCTTGTTGGCTCCCCGGTACTCCAGCTGGGCGCTAAGCAGGGCGAGGAAGGGTTGCGAAGCCAGGCTGAAGTCTCCGGAGCCCTCCCTGGCAACCCGGGTCTCGACGGTACTTAGCAAGTCGAGACCGCGGCCCGTTATCTTGCCCCCATAAAGTAGGGGCAGGTCGTGGTTGTCCTCGCTGCTGCAAGCGTACAGCGCATCCCTATCGACCGGTTCGAAGCACTCCGGTCCCGGCTTGGGGAAGATGGCCGCTACGGCGTCCGCGTCCATGCCCGGGATGGTCCGCGTCCCGCGGCCGGGCGGGTTGGAGGCCGGTCGAGCCGCTGTTTCCGGCCCTTTCCCCTGCGAATTTCTATCCGCTGAACCGGCCTGGTGCGAGGCTTCGTTTGGCTGCCCGCGAGTCGCAGACCGTTGGCCCTCAGAGCGAACCCCGGCCTCCTTGGAGTGATCCGCCTTCGTGGGCGTCTCGTTCTCGTCGCATCCGGTCACCAGGAGCACCAGGCTGAGCATCACGGCCAAACCGAGATCCTGCTTCGTCGCGTCGCGACGGACCCGAGTCTGGTTGCTGGCGGGAGGGTTTGTATGCGGGTCTCAAGGCCGTTTCTTGCGGTCTGCGACGGCCGGGCCAGTAGTGACGCGAGAACCATAAAAGCAACACGATGGTCCCCCCTTTCTCTAAAAGACAGTCTAGAACAGCTCGAATTCGATGGCAAGTATGGCCGCCTGGGTGCGGTGCGAGCCGAATGGTCCTCACTGTTCAACCCCATCTTGTTTCGCGGGGTTATCGAAGGTATCCCGATCGTCGACCCGAAATGTCTGAGGGGTCGATATCGAGGGGCCGGTATGCCCGTATTCACACCCTTCCAATACTAGACTACAGGAGTAAACAGGGTCCTTGACGAGGTAGGACCCGGCCCCACCAAAGAGAGGCGCGGTGAACGGATGAGAAAGTCGAGCCTCCTGTTCGCGGCGATGGCCGTAGCATTGCTAGCTTCCGTGGGAACTTTGCTGGTGCCGCCGATGGGGCCTGTCCGGGGGGCCACGACCCTGCCACCGGGTTTCGTCCAGTAGCCAGTCGTAGATGGCCTGACGCACCCGGTAGACATGAAGATCGCGCCCGACGGCAAGCCGTTCGTGGAGAGACCCATCTTTCGGTTGAACGATCAAGACGACACCCACCATGTGGGCGGGGCGATTGAGTTCGGCAAGAACGGCAAGCTCCACGTAGCAACGGGCGATAACGTCGGAGGACCCACGCAGGCCCTCGACGGGCGAGGTAAGCGGCTTTGCGGCCGGGTTAGAAAACCCCGGCGACCTGGAGACCGGGGGCGCCACGCCTTCCGCGAGCAAGATCCGGTACTCAGGCGCGTCCGCGAGGGTGCCATCCAGACCAGAAGGAGCGGATGAAGACCAACCACAGCCTGAAGTATCGGCGTTCATCGCGCTCGCCGTGAACATCGCCCTCGCGGTCGGCCTCGTCGTGGGATGTGCCGCAGCCGGCCCGGCGGACGCCGACCCTACCTGCGAAGGATCGCTGCAAGGCCTCATCGAGGCCGCCGCCCCAGGAGCGGTAGTGGAGGCGGCGGGAGGCTGCGTCTACAGGGAGACGGTCACCATCGGCAAGCCCCTCACCCTCAAGGCCGCTCCCGGGGGCTCCGAGATCCGCGGTTCGGAGGTCTGGGACGACGCCGTGTGGTCGCAGCGGGGCTCCACGTGGGTGTCCGGCAAGGCCGTGTTCCCCCGCGCCACCGACAGCGAGTGGCAATGCGAACCCGACTCGAAGTGGTGTCGCTGGCCCGAGCAGGTCTTCGTCGCCGGCAGGCAGCTCACGCAGGTGGCCGCAGGAACCGCCCCGGATGCGGGGCAGTTCGCGCTCGGCGCCGACCGAGAGGTGATCCTCGGAGACAGCCCCATCGCCAAGACCGTCGAAGTGACCGTGCGTGACCACTGGGTCGTCGGGGCAGCGGGTGACGTGGGCGTCACCATAACCGGTTTCGCCATGAAGCACGCGGCCAGCGACGGGGTAGACAACGATGGGAATGACGACTGGACTGTGAAGAACGGCAATTATTCTTACTCCCATACGAGCGACATCCTGCTCAAACGGGCCACGGGACTGCTCGTTTCCGACAACAAGATCCACCACGCCGGGCAGAAGGGTGTCTCCGGGAACGCGGTGGCCTTGACGTTGCGAGGCAACGAGATATACGCGAACAACACCGAGGACTTCGAGTACTCCTGGAACGCGGGAGGGGTGAAAGTATCGAATCCCTAGACCGTCACGTTAACCGAAAACACCGTCTACGACAACCGTGGCAACGGCTTGTGGTTGGACGTGCCCACGGACGATCAGGCGCTCTTGGTCAGGGACAACCGGGTGCACCACAACGACGCCAACGGCATCCGCTCCGAAGTAACCGACGGCGTGCGGATATACGACAACGTCGTCTGGGAGAACGGCTGGGGCCGCGGCGGCTCCAAGGAGACGGGCATCTTCGTGAATGCCAGCCAGGACAACCACGTCTACAACAACGTCGTGGCGTGGAACGAGAACGGTATACGCGTGATGAACCCCACGCGCACCGACGTCCACCCGGACGAGAGGGAGTACGATTTCGTCCACAACGTCGAGGTAGACCACAACGATATCCTCATGGACAAACCGCCCGACGGCGCGTGCGCGCTCGGCTGGCTGAAGACCAACCCCGACGGCAACCTCTACGACCCGGCGGCCAACAACCGGACCACGACAACCGCTACTGGTACCCCGTTCCGGAGGGCCTCCAGGACCGCTACGCCTGGGACGTGGGGCTCGCCTGACTCGGCGCCTTCAACGATACCCCCGGGGAGGAGGGCGGTGTCTACCTCTCGTATACCAAGAGGGATGAGGTAGTGGCGGCCACCGGCATACCGGATATGTCACGGCTTCCCGGCACCGTCCATCGCCATCACGGCGCCTACGGAAGGTGCAACCTACTCGACACCTTCAAAAGTATTGCATTGAGGGTTTACTCATCGCTGTGCGCCGTTCGAAACGGGCACGTCGAAAGCAGTACCCCACTTGATACGTGCCAGATCCGTGTTGTGGACTAACCACCGATCGCGGGGGCACGACGGCGCTTGGGTAGCGCGGTTCTTGTCCCGTACGGTTCACAGATGCGGCTTCAGGTCCCGCGCCCCGATGCGCGATGGAGCTGCCATCTATCGCGCATCGGGGCGGATGAAAAGTAGTAGGACCCCGAACGGAGGCGATAGGCTCTACAGCGTGAATCGCGCCAGGTTAGTCTGCGGTACCTCGGTGTCTCCGGTACCGGGGGCGGGCTGCGGGTTTATGGAGTCAGAGACGCCGATGAACCCGCCGCCGACCCAGAGGTAGGAGTGGGTTGTGGCGAGGGTCCACGATCCGTCGTAGCTCGGGCGCTTCGTCTGGTCGAGGGAAGGGATAAAGTCGCAGTAGATCCGCCCGGTCTTCGGGTTCACGGAGGCGAGCCCGCGTAGGTACTTGCCGTTACAGGCCCTCTTGTTGAGCTTGTTGATGCCGAAGTGCCCGCCGAAGAACAGCCGTGAGTGGTCCGGCGTCAGCGCCACGCTCTGCACGTTCCCGCGGGTGCCAAACCGCCAGATCTGGTCACCCTTGACGCCCAGGTCGAGGTGGAACGCCGCAACGTAATTAAACTTGGGCCCGCCGAAGCCGCCGTAGAGCCTATAGCGTGTTGCGGTGAGGTCCCACGCCGTCAGTGGATATGTGATCGTGCCGTCTGGGAGCTTCCACGGGTGCAAATTACCCGTGGCCGTGTAAACGCGCGCCACGCTCCGTCGCGCATCCCCGGTACCGTTGGAGCCCGTGATGTAGCTGAACGGGCCACCCACGAAGATCGAAGCCCCCGTGTAGTCGAGTTCCAGGGCTCGCACCTTGGAGGAGCAATGGTTACCCGTGCACGTGGGGGCCACGCTCGTCGCCGGCTTCCAAACGCGATCGAGCTTCCCGCTCGCGAGGCTGAAAGCGGCCAGATTCTTGCGCGGCTCTCCGTTTATCTTGGAGAACCCTCCGCCGACGTAGAGTTTAGAATCGCCTGCTTCGAGTGCGTACACGAAGGAGGTGTCTCCCCCGACCTGCGGCGCGAACGGCAACAGCCTGGCCGCTGCGGTGTTCGCGCTGACCGCGGCCAGGTTCTTCCTCGGCTCACCCCCTACTGCCGTAAAGTTGCCGCCGATGTACACGCGGCCGTTCTTCACGACGAGCGAGCGAACAACGGCGCCGTCCCCAGTCACCCGAGGACGCCACGTGCGGATAGCGGCGCCGGTCTCGACGTTGATGGCTGCCACGTTGCTTACGTTGCGGATTATGCCCGGCACTCCGGGCGGGTTCTGCCTAACCTCGCTGAAGTTGCCCCCTATGTAGAGGGTCTTACCGTCCTCCGAGAGCGCCGTAGCGTAGACCTTCCCGTTCGTCATATACGTGTCACCGGGCCTCTCGGTCAGGGCCAGGGCGGGGGAGGCGCCGAAGATGGCCTGTATCGCCATCACCGCGGCCATCGCCGCGAGGGCAAAGACAAGTCGTCCGCCCAACGCCTTGGGGAACAGTATCGATAGTGAGTTCATCGTATCGTGCCTTTCCACAAACGTTCGCCGATACATCGCCAAGACGAATATAATAGGGCCTATCGCGGGCCGGTGCGTTGGCCATCCGGCACATTTTGTCGTAGATGCAGCTCTCAGTCTCAGCTCTCAGTCTCGCAATATGCTCGAACAGCAGCTAAACTCACGGACGGCATAAGACCGCTAGCACGCAAATGTTGTACGATCGCCAGGGGTTTAGGATCCTGTACGAGTCGAGCCAAAACGGAAGGAAGTCTGCAACAGCCGCGACTGGCAACCAAGCATCGGCCGCCTTCGCCTCGGCCGACTTCAGTAGGGTCTCCGAATACGATAGAGCCTTCACGCTGAGCGATCTCGCGCGCGTCGCCCGAAAGCGACTCTGGGTTATTCTCCTGGTCGTCGCCGTTGTGGTCGGGGTCGCGGTAGGGGCAAGTCTCTGGCAAACGCCGAAGTACGAGGCGTCCACCAAGCTGTTGGTCGGTCAAAAGCAGGGGAACGGGCAGGACACCAACCTGGGGGGAGCCGTCACCGGTCTCCAAGCGCTCACCCAGACGATGATAATAGCTATCAATACCCGCCCCGTAGCCGAAGAGGCCATCCGACGCCTGGGATTAGAGATGTCGCCAGACGAACTGCTGAATAACTTGACCATCGAGCAGATCGAGAGCTCACAGTTCATCCAGCTGAGCTATACAGATACCGATCCGCAGAGGGCCAAACAGGTCGTCAACACGGTTGGCAAGGTGTCCTCCGCGCGTATCTCGGCAGCAAGCGCGACCGCCAACAATATAACGGCCACCGTGTACGAAAAGGCGATAGTCCCAGACACCCCGGTAAGCCCCGACCTCTTGAGGAACTGTATCCTGGCGGTCGTGTTGGGCCTTATGCTCGGCATAGGTCTGGCCCTCTTAATGGAATACCTGGATTACAGTTGGCGCTCGCCAGAAGAGGTGGAGCAAATCTCGGGCGTGCCCACTTTTGCTACCATACCGGAGTTTCGTTTCGCGACGAGCAAAAAAGGACGCTAGCATGACCGATTCACATAGGAAAACCGCTGCTTCGCCGCCGGCGCACGGACGGCTCGGCGATGCTACCCAAGATCTGGTGACGGTCCACGATCCCTCCGGCGTTGCTTCCGAAGCCTACCGGATGCTACGCACCAACCTCTTCTACGCCTTGATAGATTCTCCTCCCAAGATCATCGTGCTGACGAGCGCGAACGTCGGTGACGGTAAGAGCACCACCACCGCCAACTTGGGTGTGACGCTAGCGCAGGCGGACAAGAGCGTCCTGATCCTGGACTGCGATCTTCGCAATCCCCGTCTGCATAGCATGTTCGACGTAAACAACACAAGGGGTCTGGCGGACATCCTGGCCCGTGGCGACAGGATAGAAGAGGTGTGGCGAGAGCCGATACCGGGATTGAAGTTGATCTGCGCCGGTCCCCCGCCGCCCAACCCGGCCGAGCTCCTGAGCTCGAGGCGGCTGGCGGAGTTCCTCGGCGAAATGCGACGGAGGTTCGACTACGTCCTGGTAGATACAACCCCCGTAGGAGTCTCCGACTCCGCCGTGCTGGCGGCTAACGGGGACGGGGTGTTGCTGGTCTTGGATTCTCAGCGTACGCGCAAGGGGCCTCTGCGAGAGGCTTTGCGCACCCTGCGAGGCGTCGGGGCGAACGTTTTGGGAACGGTTATGAACAATTTCGAGGTCTCCAGGGACGGAAACACCCCGTATTATGGACACCTCCACTAGATGCGCGAAAGCACGTTAGCCTCGGCGGTTACTCGGACAGCCCGAAGATGAATCGCCGTGCACGTGGCGTTGGGACGCAGTGAGATCTGCCGTGGTTGGTTATCTCAGCGGTTCGACGTTGAGGCGCCGTTTGCTCTCCGGCAGCACGTGGGCCCTGGGGGGGAAGATCGGGGCCGCCGCGATCGGCATCGTCACTAACGGCGTGCTGGCGCACGTGCTCAGCAAGCAGGAATTCGGCGACTACCTCTTGGTGTTCAGCATAATCTCGGTTGGCGCGGTGGTCGGGTCCTTGGGGCTGCCCAAGACGGTGTTGCGGTTCGTCGCCGAGAGCATGACGCTCGACCAGCCAGGGCGCGCGCGGGGCGCGATCTACACTGCGCTGGGGCTCGGCTTCGGGGGGGCTCTCATCACCAGTCTGGCCTACTACTTCGTCGTCGGCGAATTTGTGGGCGGGTACCTCTTTCATTCCTCCGCCCTCGTAGCGGTCGTCGGGTTGACGACCGGCTGGATGGCGATCTCGGCGATGCAGGAGATCATAGCCGAGACCTTCAGGGGATTCCACGACATCCGCATGGCCACCCTGTTCGGCGGCCTGGCGACGGGAGGCAAGAGCGCTGGCCTTATCATGAGGGCTTTGCTGCTCGGCTGCCTGGCGCTGTTGTGGGCGACGAGCGGGCACACGGACTTGAGGACCGTCATGCTATTCTCCGTGGGCTCGGGCGCCGCGAGCGCGCTCCTGTCCGTTCTGTTCTTGCGCAAGAAGGTTTCGCCCCTCGGTGCGCGGGGCGCGGAAGATCCGATAAGCGCCAGGGAGGAGCTGCATGACGCCTTCCCGATACTAATTATCTCCCTGACCTCCTTCATCCTGCTGTCGGCGGCGGACCTCTGGATCCTGGGCGTTTTCGGTACGAAAGACGAGGTCGCGCTCTACGGCGCGGCCTCCCGGCTGGTCACCCTGATCGCGATGCCGCTCCTGATGACGAACCTCGTGCTGCCGCCGATCATCGCGGGGATGTACGCTCAGGGCAGGACGGGCCAGTTGGAGCGCACGCTGCGCTCCTTCAGCACCCTCTCCGGCGTCCCGTCCCTGGTGTTCCTGGCCGTGTTCATGGTCCTGGGCGGTCCTATAATGGGGTTGGTCTACGGCAACGATTATCGTAGCGCCGCCATAATCTTGGTACTGCTCAGCGCCGGGAAACTCGCGGCCGTCTGGGCGGGTTCCTGCGGGGCGGTACTCCAGTTCACCGGCCACCAGGGATCGATGCTGCGGATCAACCTCCTGACCAGCCCCCTCTTCGTGATCGGTGCCCTGCTGGTCGTGCGTGACTACGGACCGATCGGGGTTGCCAGCATGACGGCCGCCATCACCGTGGTGCAGAACACGGCGCTGGTCCTGGTCGCCAAGAGGAAGACCGGGATGTGGACCCACGTGAGCCTCTCCCCATCCCGTTTGCGAGAGGGTCTATCGAAGCGATGAACATGCCACCTTATGGCACACTCTGCGAGAGGCCGTTGCCTACGGGAACCGGCAGGTTGGGTGCCGAGCACGAACGGGAAGATAAGATGGTAACGCTATGAGGGTCGTGGCCAACTCAATACCCAAGAGCGGCACCCACCTCCTCGACCGTCTGCTCGTGCTGCTCGGATTCGGGCTGGTGGACTTGGGAGGGGTGAGGCCCCGCCCTTTTGAGAACGGCGACCGGTTTCCCCTGGTTAACCAACACCTCAAGGACATCTTAGGATTACGCAGACCGGAGGACGTTATGGGGATAGGTCCGCACCTCGTAGAGGGAGGACGGTTCCCCCCGGCCCGCAGGTTGGTGAGGGGCAGGGGGGAGAAGGTCACCGTAGGAGTGGTCTCGCCACGGCAGATAAGCCGCCGCTGGCTCGCCAAGCGCCTCTCCGGGGTCCCGGAGGATTGCTTTGTCACTGCGCACTGCGTCTACACCCCCGAGCTTGCCGACCTCTTCCAAGAAGGTGGGATGAAGACCGTGTGCATCCTGCGTGACCCCCGAGACGTGGCTGTCTCCCAGATGCACTACCTCAAGCAGCTGAAGAACCATTTCGCCCACGAGGATTACATGGCCTTGCCCTCGGACCGCGAGCGGCTGCTGGTCTCCATCCACGGAGGCGAGCTGGGCGGCCGCAGGCTTCAATCGCTTGCTGGGCGCTACGATCGGTTCTTGGGGTGGGAGCGAGACGGGGGCGCGGTGATAGTCAAGTTCGAGGATCTGGTGGGGGTCGAGGGCGGCGGGAGCGCCGGGGCCCAGCGGCTGGCGGTCGGGCGGGTGGCGACGCACCTCGGCATCCCGGTAGACGAGCGGAAGATCGGCCTGGTCGGGGAGAGCCTCTTCGGGGTGGGGCGGACGTTTCGGCGGGGCCAGATCGGGGGCTGGCGGGAGGAGTTTACGGCCGAGCACGAGCGGGCGCTGGCGGAGGGGGCGTTGGGCCCGCTGCTGGCGGAGCTGGGCTACGACGGGGCAGGCCCCGGCCGTTAAGGCGTCCAGCCGTCGATCGTGGAACCGGAAACGTCCCGGGGGTAAACAACCGTGAGCAACAAACCTACGCCCCTGTTCCTCCTCTCGCTGCCCCGCTCCGGATCCACCCTGGCACAACGTATCCTGGCCGCCCACGAAGCCATTGCTACGGCCTCGGAGCCTTGGATCCTGCTGCCCTACCTCTACACGCTCCGGGAGCGTGGGGCCTACGCCGAATACAACCATCGGGTTCTGGTACGGGCGGTCGAGGACTTCTGCAACGTGTTGCCCCGCGGTCGCGACGACTACGTTGCGGAGATCCGCGAGTTGGCCGTGCGCCTGTACTGCAAAGCGTCGCCGGCCGGAAAGCGCTACTTTCTAGATAAGACCCCCCGCTACCACCTCGTCTCGGACGAGATCGTCGCCCTCTTTCCGGACGCCGGGTACCTCCTCCTCTGGCGAAATCCCCTCGCGGTAGTGGCCTCCCTTATAGAGACCTGGGCCGGCGGCAAGTGGAATCTCTACCGCTTCAAGGTGGACCTGTTCGATGGGATCGAGAGCCTGTTCCGGACCTACGAGCGCCACGAGGACAAGGTCCACGCCGTGCGCTACGAGGCACTCGTCAGCAGGCCTGAGGAGACCTGGACCGACGTGTTTCGGTACCTCGGCCTACCTTTCGACGACTCCATCCTGTCGCGCTTCGCCAAAGTGGAGCTCGCTGGGAGGTGGGGCGACCACGCTGGCACCCGGAGGTACGCCGGGGTGAGCAGAGAACCCCTGGAGAGGTGGAAGCGGGTCTTGAACAATCCCGTCCGCAAAACCTGGTGTCGCCGCTATCTGCGTTGGATCGGCCGGGAGCGGCTGGCGGTGATGGGCTACGATCTGGACGCCCTCACCGCCGAGCTCGACGCGCTGCCGACATCCTACCGGCGGGTCGGTTCCGACGTGGGGCGCGGCTGTTGGGGTCTTCTGCGTGATCTGTCGGAGCCCCACATTCTCGGGCAGAAGCTCTCCAGGCTCCCGGAATGGAACCATATCCACGTGCACAAATGACCGTAAGGTCCACCCTTCGATGCCACCGGGCGGCTCTCGCGGCAGGGCTCGACCAAGCGCCGCCCGCCGCCCGGGTCGGGCGTGTATAATGCGCCGCCGCACAACCGAGCTACTAAGGACGGCATGGAAAGACTTCCCAAGATAATCGCGAGTACCGTTGTGCGCTCCGCCCATCAAGGCGAGAGCCACGGGGGCGTGTACCTAATAGACCTGCACACCGAAGCGGTCGAGCAGGTCATACGTTACGATGAACCGTCGATAAGCTGGGAAGGACGAGGCGGTCCAAGGGGGCTGCGCGGCATAGCCTTCTACGAAGACGAGATTTATCTCGCGGCCAGCGATGAGATCTTCGTATACTCCAAAGACTTCCGCTTCGTGTGGTCCATGCGCAACGAATACCTCAGACATTGCCACGAGACGTATCTGGCCGGCGCCACGCTCTATGTGACATCCACCGGGCGCGACTCGGTGCTCGAGTATGATCTGCGCACGCGCTCGTTCGTAAAGGGCTACCATGTGTGGTTTCGGGGCCCCAAGCGGCAGCTGAACATGATGGGGTTCCGCGTCCGGGGTCCCGGGCGACGGCGCGGTATGATGGGACTCCGCGGGGCGGTTGGCTCTTTGGCGCCGATGCCCCGGCTGCAAACTTTCGATCCGAACTCCGACGAAGGTCCACCCGCCAGCAGCAACACGTGCCACCTCAACAGCGTCTCTTACGAGGGTGGGCTCCTGACCGTCGCTGGGACGCGCTGCGCCCACCTTCTAACCATAAACGGCTCGAAGGTCGCCAGCTACGCCCGCATCCCCTACGGGACGCACAACGCGCGCCCTTTCGGCGAAGGCGTGCTGCTCAACGACACAAGCAGCAACCGCGTCAGCTACCTCGGGCGCGACAGAGAGTCCGTTTCTTTCCCCATCAAGCACTACGATGAGGGAAAACTCCTCAACTCCCACCTGCCCCAAGACCACGCCCGGCAAGCGTTCGGACGGGGTCTGTGCGTC
>JBKPOM010000002.1:0-8498 GCA_046733115.1 Actinomycetota bacterium
TAGAAACCATGGGGAGGATAGTCGCCGAGCACCCAGAGTCAGACTTGGTTGTCTTCCCGGAGCTGTTCCTGAGCGGATACACATTGAGCGATATTGATGAGCTTGCCGTCCAGATGGATAGCCCAGAGCTCGAGAGGGTCACTGGCATGGCGCGGGAGAACTCCACCGCCTTGATATTCGGCGCGCCAGAGCGTATAAGCGGTGGGATCACTAACTCGGCCTTCTGCGTGGACGAACAGGGGACCATCGCCGCCGTCTACCGGAAGGTCCAGCTCTACGGGGGAGAAGAGAGCGAGGCATTCGTCGCGGGCAACGAGCTGCTCGTCGTGGAGCTCTGCGGGCTGAAGATGGGGATCATGAGCTGCTTCGACGTGGAGTTTCCAGAGGTTGCGCGCTCTCTTGCGCGGGTCGGGACAGAGATGCTGGTCACGATCTCCGCAAATATGGAACCCTTTGGGAACGACCACGCGGTATTCGTTTCAGCCCGAGCTTTGGAGAATGGGCTGCCGCACGCCTACGTCAACCAGGTCGGTCCGGGAGAGAAGAACCTGACCTTTGTCGGAGGAAGTACGGTAGTCTCGCTGGATGGAGAAATCTATGCGCAAGCGGGCTCCTCAGAAGAGGCGATACTTAGTGTTAGGCTCCTCCCGGCCAAGAGCAACCTGAGAGAAGACTACCTAAGCCAACTCAGGTCTCCGATGCCCAGCGTCAGGACTGTTCCATCCAGCGTGAGAACCGAGACACGAACGTAAAGTGTGTGATCGGTAGCGCGAGCTGGTTGAGCCAAACGGTCGTAGATCTTTACGATGGACACCTTGGCCAACCTCCTGGAAAGATCCGAGGTGCGCAAGGTGCGCTTCCACGACCTCAGGCACACGTACGCCACGTTAATGCTCTTGAGGAACGTCCACCCAAAGATCGCGCAAGAGGCGCTGGGACACGCGAACATCTCGGTCACCCTGAACCGCTACAGTCACTTCGTGCCGAGCCTGGGCAAGGGCACGGCCGCGGCGATGGAGAGCGCTGGCCACAGAGGTGAATGCAGAGGGGCAACGTAGTGACACACAAGAAAGTTGGTTCCCCATCGCCGAATTGGGTAACTGGCTAAAGGTCGGTAGAACCACGGCCTACAAGTTGCTTCGGGAGGGGCACATACCTGCCTACCGCATCGGTCGTGCCACACGTGTTAGGCGTCGCGACGTGGAACAATGGCTTGAGGATGAGATCGGGATCGAATAGGACGCGGCGCCACGAACTCCCTCCTAACGCCGGATCAGCGGTTCAGCGAGGTTGAAATCCGTGGTCGAGGATAGTGCGAAGGCTGTCGGTGTTGCCGTCATGGCCTCCAGTAAGGCCTCTCAGCTACGCGCCTCGATCTCGCGCATGAGGCGGCGGCAGCAAGTGCTTCCATGCGTAATGCGGATACGAGGGCTCCCCGGCTCCCGGCTTACCCAAACGCTCCGAGCAGAAGGAGTAAGCCACGTGGCGCACCTGAGCCGTATTCCGGCAAGTCTATCCGGCGGCAGGTCGAGGACCCTTGCCGGAGCGAAAGGTTCGATCGTCGGCTCGGCTGCGGCAGGGTAAGCACTTCCGACATGTGGGTTTTGGCAAGCTGACCGACATCCTGCTGCTCTGGTGCGCCTATCGGAGGATCGCAGATGAGTACTGTTCCCCAAGTACCCTGCGTCTGGAGCGTAACGCGGGTCGCTCAACGCTTTCTCGGGTACTTTTCGAAGCTCAGTTGAGAGCCGGTTAGATGTCTTGCTGTTGCCTAATCTCGAAGGGCACGAGCGTCTCTAATGCGCGATGATAGGCCCTGCGCAGTCCCGAGTAGGTGTCGTAAGCCCACTCCGGATGTTGATTGTTCCAGCGTAGCCGCAAATCCTCCCACGTCGGTCTGCGGCCTTCGCGACCCGATTGCTCGGCTCAGGGGAGAAGACGATATCAAGTTCCTAGCACGTTGGTGTACTATTGGTGTAAGAACAACGACGAGAGTGCCCTCATCTCTTGAGGCGCGCCACGTTTTACCTGCAAATCGCCACATTTTCCAAGTCGAGCCGAGGGGATTCGAACCCCTGACCTCCGCCGTGCAAAGTCAGAACCCTATTGTCGCTGGCGTTCGCTACTGTTCAGAAAATCCCGTAAAACGGCGTATTTCTTCTGAGCATGTTTCGTGTCTGTTCGCCGTTGTTCGCGTGGGTTAGTGTACTACTGGTGTACAGGAGGTGCGAGTTGGTCCGCGTTTGGTCATCGACCTCAAGCGTTAGCAATTAACCAGCGCTAACCTGGTTTATGAACTTACGCACCACCTAGCACCTGACGCCAACACTCCGCCATCCGTAGTCATACCGCCCACCCTCTAACGCTCTCCCGACGCCGTCAGTTTTCCGCCACCCTGCGACGCAAGGGCTTTCTACTCCTGTTCGGGGAAGATTTATGTGTGAGCGGCTACGAAAGCATGCTTATTCAGCGGCTGCGCCACCAATAGGCGTCCGCCAACCCCCGGGCCGAACGCCGGGGCGCACCTTGTACCCAGCGGGAGATCGTTACCCGCGGCTCGGTCCGTAGCACGCCGTTCGAGGAGCGTCGGGGAGATTGGTAGGATTGGCGTACCAACGCGAGCAGGACCCACGAAGGGGCTACCGGATTGAGCATCCTTTCGATACAGTCGTCGGTGGCCTACGGGCACGTCGGCAACAGAGCGGCGGTCTTCCCGCTGCAGAAGATAGGTTTCGAGGTGTGGCCGGTCAACACGGTCCACTTCAGCAACCACACGGGCTACGGGCAGTGGCGGGGCTCGGTGCTTCACGCCGAGGATGTTGCCGACATCATCCGGGGCATCGAGGATCGGGGCGTGCTGCCGGGCTGCGACGCCGTGTTGAGCGGCTACATGGGCGATGAGTCGCTGGGTGAGGTCGTAGTCGGGCGGTCGGCAGGGTAAAGGAGCTAAACTCGAAGGCCATCTACTGCTGCGACCCCGTGATGGGCGACGCCGGTCGCGGCTTCTTCGTGGCGCCTGGGATACCTAGGTTCATCAAGGAGGTCGCGGTGCCGGCGGCGGACGTCATAACGCCAAACCAGTTCGAGGGGGAGTTCCTTACAGGCGTGGAGGTTAGGGATCTGGACGACGCGTTGGGGGCGGCCGACGAGGCCAGGAGGCTCGGGCCTGAGACCGTGTTGACGACAAGCCTGAGGCGCTGGGACGCGGCCGCGGACACCATCGAGATGCTGGCCGTTTCGGAGGAAGGGGCGTGGCTGGTCCAGACGCCGATGTTGGCGCTTGAGGTCAACGGCGCCGGGGATGCGACGGCAGCGCTGTTCCTGGCGCACCTGCTGCGGTACAGCACCCTGGCGGAGGCGCTGTCGACGACGGCTTCGACCGTCTACGCCGTGCTGGAAGAGATGCACCGGACGGGCTAGAGAGATGCATCTCGTCTCCGTGCAGGAGAGCGTCGTCGAGCCGCCTCGGCGGTTCGAGGCAAAGCAGACCCGCTAGGGCACGTTAGGGGAGAGCGGCTTGATCTTCGACGCTGGCAACCAGAGCGTGGGTGAATACCTGGACCGGTGACTCAACGACTCTGTAAGGGACACGGGACGGCAGTGCACCTTCGTGAGGTATGAGCAGCTCGTGCGACTCCACATCAGCCCTGCCCTCGAAAGGATAACTCTTAAGAAACTCGCTCAATCCGTCCCTTTCTACTACCTCACGTCCGTGCCCTCCGCGGACCTCTCTACTCCAGGTAGTGGTAGTCGAGGCTGTAGTCCTCTTCGAGGGCCTTGCGTATCTCCGCCGGCACCTCGCCCACGGGCTCGGTCCACAGGTGCATGTCGCCCCCTTCGTCCCTGGCGCAGAGGATGTTCTTCTGCCACCCGTCCGTCTCCTCGGGGAAGTCCTCGCGGTGGTGGGCGCCGCGTGCCTCCTCCCGGGCGAGGGCGCTCCGCAGCACGGCCTCCGCCGCAGTGAGCATGGCGCGCAGGTTGAGGACGTGCTCGAACCGCCGGCTCGGGGAGGCGTTGGGGATCGCAAACTCTCCGGCATGCTCCTTAAGGTCCCGGAGCTTCACGAGCCCCTCGCGCAGGCCGTCGCCGCTGCGGACGATGCCGGCATGGTCCCAGACGAGGTCGCGCAGCTCGTCGATGAGCTCCTCCGGACCCCGTTCGCCGCCTCCTGATCCGGCCGCGAGGACGTCGAGGGCCGCTAAGTGCTCATGTGCCGCGCCCTCGTCGAGCGGGACGGGCGGCAACAGGTCATCTAGGACATCCGCGAGATGAGCGCCGAGGATCTTCCCGAAGACAACAGTCTCGGCCAGGGAGTTCCCCCCAAGCCTGTTGGCGCCGTGCACGCCGGCGGTCGACTCGCCGACGGCGAAGAGCCCCTCGACAGCCGTGGCGCACGTCCGCGGGTCGACCTCGATGCCGCCCATGCCGTAGTGGGCGGTGGGGGACACCTTCATGGGCTCCTCCGTTATGTCCACCCCCTGCTCCACGAACTGCTCGTACATGTTTGGCAGCCGATCCTTGATGTAGCCGGGGTCGCGATGGGAGATGTCGAGCAGCACTGCCCCGTCGGGGGTGCCACGGCCCTCCCGAATCTCGCGGTAGTTGGCGCGCGCCACGACGTCGCGCGCGTCGAGCTCCATGTGCTTGGGCGAGTACCTCTCCATGAAGCGTTCGCCCTCGCTGTTGTAAAGACGCCCGCCCTCGCCCCTGACGGCCTCGGTGACGAGCCGGCCGTCCATCCCCTCGGGCTCGATCATCCCCGTCGGGTGGAACTGGACGAACTCCATATCCTTGAGGGCCGCCCCGGCCTCGTAGGCGAGCGCCGTCGCGTCCCCGTTGTTCTCGTCGGGGCGGGAGGAGCCGCGCCTGTAGATCGACGTGTAGCCGCCCGCGGCTAACACAACGGCGCGAGCCCCGAACAGGAGGCGGCGCCCGCTTTGCATGTCGAAGCCCGCGGCGCCGTTGACCCGCCCGCCGCTCTTCAGAAGCTTCGTCACGTAGACGTCCTCGCGGTAGGAGACGCCCTCTTCCTTGGCCTTGGCAACCAGCGTGCCCAGGATCGCCTCACCCGTTCTGTCCCCGGCGAAGCAGGTGCGGCGGAAGGACTGGGCGCCGAAGTAGCGCTGGTTTAGCTCGCCGTCCTCCGTCAGGGAGAACGGGCAGCCCCAGTCGCGAAGCTCGAGGATGCGTTCCGGCGCCTCGCGGGCCAAGATTTCGACTGCCCTGGGGTCGTTGACGAAATGTCCCTCCCCGATGGTGTCGGCGGCGTGTATCTCCCACCGGTCGTCGGGATCCAGGTTGCCCAAAGAAGCGTTGATACCGCCGGCCGCCCACACGGTGTGGGCGTCGCCGTGCCGGCGCTTGCCCAGGACCAGGACGTCGACGCCCTCCCTGGCCAACTCGATGGCCGCCCGGAGCCCCGCCGCACCGGCGCCGACGATCAGTACGTCCGTCTCCATGAGGTTGTTATCATGCTTGTGACCACCATTCTGCATGCTATCCGCCTTCCGTAAGGGTTGTCAGTATGTCCCGACGCGGTCGGGGGAACACTGGCCTTATGGCGAGAAGTCTATAACTCCCGAGGGTGCTTCAGCGTGACACGGTTTACGGCTCCTCGCGATGCGTGTGAACGCTGTCGCTTCGGGATGCCGAGAAACCGGCCTACGGTGATCCGATGCGTAGAAACGGCCGGTTGTTTGTCCGGACGACCGGCGAGCAAGATCCACGGGTGGCGCGGCGGTCAGCTGCACGTCGAGCGCATGCTCTGGCCCGACGCTCCGCGGAACGCGCCAAGGGAGAATCCGGAACCTGAATGAGGCCCGAAAACTCGTAACGGGAAATACTGCGGACCCGATCCAGGGCCAAAAGTCACTCCCTAACCGCATGATCTTCCTCCGATCATGCGATGGTCCCTAGGCGCGCCGGCGCGCTAGTGCCTCCGGAAGCGCCTGGATGACGTCCCCCGCCACTGTGTGACCCGCGCCGACGCGTTTTGCGGCCAGATCCCCAGCATCGGACCGTGCGAGCACCGCCGCCGCGGCGGCCGCGAACGGGTCCATCCCCCGCGCCAGAAACGTCCCGACCAGCCCCGCCAGCACGCTCCCGGTCCCGTTGGTGGCCAGGGCGCCGCTCGCGCCGGGCCCGAGGGCTACCGGGCCGCCGGGCGCGGCGACAACGCAGCCGTCCCCCTCCAGTACGGCCACGGCTCCCGCCCGGTCGACGAGCGCCCGCGCGGAGGCGAGCCGGCGAGCCCCGACCTCCTCCGGTGAAAGACCGAGCAGACGCCCGAACCCGGCCTCGTCCGAGATCAGGACCGTGGGACTGGGGTGTTCGGAAAACGCTTCCACGGAGGGGTAAGCGGACAACCCGCCGGCTTCGATGACCATCGGGACCTCGATGGAGGAGCCGACCGCCCGTGAGAAGCCGCCCTCGGCGCCACCCAGGCCAGGCCCGAGCACAACCGCTCCGGCCTCAGGCGCGAGGTCGGCGATCGTCCGTACGCCCGCCTCGACGTGGCGGCCGTCCTCTTCCTCCAGACCGTGGATCAGAGCCTCGGGCAGGCGCAGGTCCATGGAGGGGGCAACCGAGGCGGGAACGGCCGCCCACACGTAGCAGGTACCGGCGCGCATCGCGGCCTCCGCCGCCATCGCGGGGGCACCGGTCGCGCCGCGTGCCCCGCCCACGACCAGGACGGTGTCGCGCAGCGACGCGTACCGGGGCCGGGTCGGCACCAAACGCAACACGCGCCTGGAGATCAGGCCAACGAGGCCGGCCTCCGGAGCGCCTCGCGGGATGCCGATGTCGATCACGCGCACGTCGCCTACGTGCCGTGCGCCCGGCGCCACGTACAGGCCGATCTTCGGGGCGTGGTTCGTGGTCGTGACGCTTGCGCGGATCGCCAGCCCCTCCACCTCGCCGGTTGCCGCGTTGACCCCCGACGGCACGTCTGCGGCGACCACCGGCGCGCCTGCGGCGTTGATCGCCGCGATGACCCCGACGAGAGGTTCGCGGACGACACCCTCGAAGCCCGTCCCGAGCAACGCATCGACGATGGCATCGGAGCCCGCGAGTGCCGCCGGATCGAACGGCCGTGGCGGCGCCCCGGGCAGGCGGTCGAGGTTCGTCCGCGGCACGCCGGCGAGGTCGTCCAGCGCGAGCGGGGCGATCACGTCGACCTCATGCCCGGCTTCCCGGAGAAGCCGGGCCGAGATCAGGCCGTCCCCTCCGTTGTTGCCCGGCCCGACCACGACGCGGATGGGTCCCCCTCCGGCGACCCCGACCGCGGCCGCCGCCAGCCCCACTCCGGCCTTCTCGGCGAGTTCCAATTCCAGGATGCCGCGCCGCTCCATCGCGAAGCGATCCGCCGCCCGCATCTCGTCCGGGTCGTAGAGTCCGTCGAGCCATCCGGGCAGGGAAGTCCGTGTCCGCTCATCTTGCATGTCTCTCCCCTCCTTGGGCCGACGTATGTTAGACATAGCCTGGGACGCGGGTCAAACTGGGCCCCGATCCTAAAGAAAACTGCCAAGAGTTAGCGAACACTGCTAAGGGCCTGCACTGCAGGGAAGATCGTGGAGACAGAGCTCAAACGTTCTTGATCGCCACGAAACATGAAGATCCGAGTTACCTCCATTCCCCGATATCCGGGTGGTGAAGTGCTCCCCCGCTTACTGGGTGTGGTGGGAGCAAGCATTCGGACTAGTAGAGGGTGGTTACGAGATTTAAGATGATGAGATGATAGGTTGGTTTCTGCTAGCGGTTCTCGTCGTCATAGGCGCTCTGCTTGTTGATCACCTCGGGCTGGTAGGCCGCGAGCCCAGGCCTATCACACTCGGGCGCATCATAGGGGCGGGACTCATGTTGCTCGGTGTGGCGTTGGTTCTCTGGTTCCGTTGACACAGACCCTGTAGCAATACTACGGCCGAAGGTACGTTCGGAGGCGTCTCCGACCTGCTTACTGACCTTGCGCCTAGTCTGTTTGTTGCTCCTGAAACCTATCCCGTCGAGACACGCTTCGTCCCTACCTTTTCGGCAACGCTGCTCCTTTTTGGCCGCGGACGGGCTTGATGTCTAACTTCGTAATAGTCGCCGCCCACGTACCACCTACCGGGGCACGCCTTTGACCACCAAAGTACTGGAGAGAAACGTTCGAAGGCCTCTGAACTGAAGCTTCGGCGACCCCTTCTCTGACAAGATCAGGTCTATGGGCTCTAGGTGCCCCGGCTCGCCCGGATCCTCTCCAGCGTAACACGATAAGATCGCCCGCAGCACAGGCGAATGGGTCGAGAGGACGTAACGGACCGGTCTGTTCTCCGGCCTGTCCGGCAAGCTCATGGCGAACGTCATCTGGCGCCGGGCGACCGCTACGGTGTCCTCGCCGGGCGGGTCAGGATGCTCAACCCAATAACGTATGCGGTCAGGAGAGGCCCAGAACTCACGGAAGAAGGGATGCTCTGAGAGCGTCTCTGGATCCACCGGCGACGCGCAGAGCTGTTCCGCGA
>JBKPOM010000003.1:0-6336 GCA_046733115.1 Actinomycetota bacterium
CGAGGGTTCTTCGGCCACTGCGGTTACCGTTCGATGGGCCAACTGCTATGACAAATGCTCTAGTTGATATGACCGCCTCGTCGAAGTACTGTGCGAGACGGGTCAACTCGTCATTGCTCAGCGTTCCTACGTCGTCTCCCATCAAACGCTCCCTTCCGAGCCCGGTCCAAACGTGTGGTCAGGCGACAGCGTACAGATACTTCTCCCTGTCGCCAAGTCCATACGTCAGGAAAGGATCGATCGGCTACCGGAGGTCTCTACGATGCGGCCTGTTGCGTATCTGGTTCGCTTTCGCCTTCGTCGTCCATTGCCGACTCCGCGAGGGTGACGGCGAAGATGGAGTAGATGAGGGGTTTGCCGAAGAGGCCGAAGCCGCCGAGGGCGGCCTGTCCGGTGAAGAAGTCTACTTGAGAGATGTCGTGGGTGGCCACGGACCAGTTGAGCACGGCGATGCTGAAAAGGATGTAGCCGAGGTAGAGCAGGATGCGGCTTACCCGTGGCATTCCGGGCGAGGCGTAGTTGGCCCAGAAGCCTATGGTGAGTGCCTCCCAGATCAGGCCCAGGGCTATCATCCCGATCCCGGTGAAACCCAAAACCGGGCTGAACGGGTCCTCTATAAACCCGGTCTGCCGCGTGAGTGCAGTGATCAAAACCAGCAGCAAGAGCCGCCGGGCCCCTGTCCTCGGTTAACCTGCCGCGCACGACCCAGAACACGGCCACGGCGCCGAAGAAGACGACCCACCAGAAATCCACGGGCTCGAGCCCACTCCAGGCGAAAAAGCTCAAGGGCCTTCCCAGGTTCGTGAGCTGTATTAACAGGTCGTTGGCTCCCAGGATGCCGAGGTAGAGGGCCAGCACCCACATGCCGCGCCGCGCGAAATAGAGGGCCGCGACTATCACCACCACGGCAAGGAGCGTCTGCCAGTTAGCGTCCCGGTCGCTTAGTCGGCTAACTATTTCGAGCGAGTCGTCCAGGTCCTGTGCTTTCCTGAGGCCGAGCGCGAGGAGCAGGAGGCCGAAAAGCCCCACGACGAGAGCGACGACGATCTCGACGGCTTGCAATCCCATGTAAATGGCGATGAGCGGCAGTGCGACCCTCTTTTGGAATTAGGAACTAGGAACTAGGAATTGTCGCTTGTGCCACGCCTCTACCCAATTCCTAATTCCCAACTTGTGTTCCGCCGGCGACGTAGAGCACTTGCCCACTCACGAACCCGGCCTCCTCGGAGGCAAGGTACAGGATGGCGGCAGCCACGTCCTCGGGCCATCCCGCGCGGCCGACCGGGATGCTCTTCACGCGCTCGGCGACGAAGTCGTCGAAGTCAACGCCGAGCCGGGCCGCGGTGTCCCGGGTCATGTCCGTCTCGATGAAGCCGGGGGCGACGGCGTTCACGGTGACGCCGTAGCGACCAAGCTCGACGGCGAGGGTTCTGGTGAAGCCCTGTATGCCTGCTTTGGCCGCCGAGTAGTTGGCCTGGCCGCGGTTGCCGAGCGCGCTCGTCGAGGAGACGTTGACGATCCTGCCGTAGTTCCTCTCGACCATATGCTTCTGGGCCGCGCGCGTGCAGAAGAAGGCCCCACCAAGATGCACGTTCAAAACGGTGCGCCAGTCCTCATCGGTCATCTTGTAGATGAGGTTGTCCCTCGTCACGCCCGCGTTGTTGACCAGGATGTCCAGCCGCCCGTAACGCTCCACCGTCTCCCCCACCGCGTTCTCGACCTCGGTGCGGCTCGTAACGTCCACCCTCGCCGCAAAAACGTCCATGCCTTCATCGACGAGCTGTCGCGCCGTCGAGAGCGCACCCTCGAGCTTCGCATCCGTCAAACAAACTCGCGCACCCTCCCGCGCAAAACGGCGCGCCGTCGCCTCGCCGATCCCGCGCGAAGCCCCCGTCACCATCGCAACCCTGCTGTCAAGTCGACCCACGTCGCTCCCTTCGGTCGCTCAGCACTTCAGCACTTCAGCTTGCACGTCGTGCGAACCTCATTATCTGGCGCAGCACGGCCGCGCTGCACGGGTTTACCTGACAAGCTGAAGTGCTGACCAGCTAATAAAACCCCCCGCCGCTCTTGCGGCCTAGCCTACCTTCATCGACGAGCTGCTTCAGGGTATCTGGCGGCTCGTAGTAGGGGTCGCCTGTTGTTTCGTGGACGTAGGTGATGACGTCCAGGGCAACGTCCAGGCCTATGAAGTCGCCCAGCTCGAAGGGGCCCGTGGGGAAACCCACGCCCTGTTTTACGAGCAGGTCGATGTCTTCTTTGTTGGCGACGCCCGCTTCAAGGAGACGGCAGGCTTCGAGGAGCATCGGCATGAGGAAGCGGTTGGCCCCGAAGCCGGGTGCTTCACCATCGACGAAGATGGGGCGTTTGCCTAAGGAGGCGACGAAGTCCCTGACCTGGTCGACGGTCTCGTCGCTGGTGAGGCGGCCGCGGGGGATCTCGAAGGCCTCGCGTACGGGAGGTGGGGTGAAGAAGTGCATGCCGCAGACGTTCTCCGGACGACGCGTGGCCGAGGCGAGGTCGGTTATGGAGATGGATGAGGTGTTGGTCAGGATGAGCGAATCCCGTGGGAGGAGTGCATCCAGGGCCGCGAGGGTCTGCTTTCTCGGTTCTACTTTCTCGGCGATGGCTTCAATGGTGGCTTCTGTTTCGGCGAGGTCTTGCGGGTTTGTTGCCCAGTGGATGCGGTCGTAGTGGGAGGACGCCTCGTCTTCCGAGAAGGCACCCCTTTCGGCGAAGCGAGCGAGGCCCTGGCGGACGTAGACCTGGGCTTTTTCCAGGGCTTCGACGGAGGTGTCGCAGGCGATTACGTAGTGGCCGGACTGGACTGCTAGCTGGACTACCCCTGCCCCCATCGTGCCGGTGCCGAGGACGCCAATCTTCTCCACTAGACCTCGCCCGTGCGGGTGAGGTTTTCCGCGTGTAGGATCAGGGTCCGCACTCGCTTGCCGAAGTCGGCGAAGCGTTCGTCCTCGGTCTGGCGGTTCTTCCAGCGGGCAAAGATCTGCTGCAGTATCGCGGCCAGCTTGAAGTAGCCGAAGACGACGTACCAGTGCATGTCCGAGAGGTCGCGACCGCTCTCCTTTTCGTAGCGGTCGATGAGCTCCTTGCGGGTCATGAAGCCCGGCGTCACGGTCACGGTCGGCATCACGGCCTTCAGTTCGTCCGGGTCGTCGGGTTCGATCCAGTAGGAGAGCGAGACGGCGAGGTCGAAGAGCGGGTCCCCGACCGTGGCCATCTCCCAGTCGAGGACGGCGCGTACCTCCGTGAGGTCTTCGGGGTCGAGGACGAGATTGTTCAGCTTGTAGTCGTTGTGGATGACGGTGGGAGGCGGGCTCTCGGGGACGTCGCTGGCCAGCCACTCGGTGAGGGGTCCGACTTCTCCTATATCGTCTGTCTTCGCCTTGTCGTAGCGGGAGATCCAGGCCTCCGTCTGCCGTTCCAGAAACCCCTCGGGCTTACCGAGATCTCCCAGCCCGGCCTCTTCGACGTCCACCGCGTGCAACCTGACGAGCGTGTCGACGGCGGTGCGCGAGATGCCGCGGCAAAGCTCCTCGTCGGGCTCGATGTCGTCCGGGAAAGAGTCGTCGAGCACGACCCCCGCTTTCCGTTCCATCACGTAGAAGGGCGCCCCGATTACGGACTCGTCCTCGCAGAAGAAGTAGGGTTTCGGGGCGAGCAGGTAGACGGCGCCGAGCTTCGAGAGGATACTCGACTCGCGGCCCATGTCGTGCGCCTTCGGCGGGACGGGACCCAGCGGCGGCCGCCTGAGCACGCCCTCCCAATCGTCTATCTGTAACAGGTAAGTGAGGTTCGAGGCACCTGAGGGGAACTGGCTGATCTCGAGTTCGCCGTCGGGCAAGTCTTCAGTGTGCTCTCTCAGGTAACGCTCTACCGCTTCGACGTCGAAGTCTTCACCCTTGCGCACGTCAACCGTCTCGCTCAAGATGATCCTCCCTTGCCCGCCTCGGTTGCGGGGCGGAGCTTTCCTTCGACGACCTCGGGGATGAGGTCGCTCGCCCCGACGTCGGTCACGAAGTCGAAGGCGTCCATCCTATCGTTCTCGACGAACCACCGTCCGGCCCGGCTCTGTTTGAGCACAGCGGAGACGTCGTCCTCGTGGCGGCCGACGAAGTCGAGGGCCAGCCAGGCGCCGTCGTTGAGGCGCCAGCCCTCCACGTCCATGTACGAGAGCATCGTGGCCGCGCCGAGGAAATCCTCGACGCTAAAGCGCCCCGCGGAGCCCGCACAGACGAAGTAGATCGAATCCGTTTTCAACGCTTCGAGGTGGCGGGCGATGGCGGGAGCATTGCGAAGGGATCCCAGCAGGACCGTGGCCGCCGGGGCCGCGTCGGCGATGGCGCGGGTTCCGTTGGTGGTCACGAAGATCACGTCCTTGTTCTCGACGACCTCGGGCGCGTACTCCTCCGGGAAGGGGCCGTGGTCATAGCCCTCTATGCGCGCCGCGTCCTGCTCGCCGCCGCGCAGGATCTTCGACGCGTCCAGCTGCGCTGCCACCCCATTGGCCTCTTCGAGGCTGGCTACCGGATAGACGCCTCGCGCACCATTCTCCAGGATGGTAAGCAGGGTCGTGGTCGCCATAAACACGTCTATGACGACGGCGGTTGCGCCGGAGAGCCTCTCGGGCACAACCTCCTCCCGCGTCAAAAGAACCCTGAGCCTCTTCAAGAGATCTCTAACCCCCGTCTCGCCCTGGAACCCGCACCATTCTACAAAAAACGCGTTCCCGGGGGCCCGCAGCGACAGACCCGGTTTGCACCGTGGGTAGCTGGGTCTAGAATAACGACGAAAGCCCGTATTTCGGGTCGAGAGCTATTTGGAGGCGCGGTGAGCGAGCTGGAGCGGCAGCGCAAAGAAAGCGAACGCAAAGGCAACCCCTACCTCTACTTTTCGTTGGGCGTCGGGTTCGTGATCGCCGCTGTTCTGCTCATCATTACCGCCAACACAGCAGCAGCAGGTTTGCCTTTCGTGATCGCGGCCGCCGCCTTGCTCGGTAAAGGCTTATCCGACGTTAGGGGGCGGCAAAGTGCCGCGGAACCGACCGTCAGCAAAGAGCGGGAGCTCCTGTCGGCGATAAAGGCCAACAGCGGCAGTATATCGCCGGCGGAGGCTGCAATGGAGACCTCTCTTACCGTGAGCGAGGCAGACTCGATGCTCTCCGAGCTCGCGGGAAAGGGACACCTCGCGGTAAGAAGCAGGGACGGAGCCCTGTTCTACTCGCTGCCAGGCAGACGCGGCCCCGAGCTCGAAGGCCGGTAAGGGCGTTTCGCGAACCGTCCTGCACGCGAATCTCCCCTACCTGCAGGCTCCGCGCACGTTCTCTTTCCTTCGTTCCTTCGACGAGATAGGCACCCCCGTTCCTAACCGGCGTTCCTCAAGGCCCCGAGGACCTTGAGGAGGCGCCCGGCGTGCCTCATCGCCTCCCACGCCAGGGCTGATCCCGGCCAACACGCCGCCCACGAGCCGCCCTTAACGCTTCGGCCCGCCCATGCGTCTCTGCTTCGCGCAGCAGCTCCTCGCGACGTTGCCTTGCAAGCTGCAGATCCATCATCTCTCGCATGCTGGTTTCTCCTCCTTCGGCTACCCCAGTCCGGACTCGTTGGTCTTTCGGTCGCTCCGTACTCCGGCGCGGGCTTCCGTCACTTCGGCCTCGATCCACTCGACGCCGTGGTAGCGGGCTACCGAGATGCGGTGGTGGCCATCGAGAACGAAGTAGGAACCGCCGACCTTGTAGAGGCTGATGGCGGGTAGCTCCTCGCTTTGCCGGAAAGCCCGGTCCACCCGCTTCCACCGATTCTCCGCGTCGCCTTGAGCGGCATAAAGGTTCTGTCGAACTCCGAACATCGACCGACGCTGCCGCAAACCTGCCCCATCGGCACCGTCCTCGCACCTCGTTGAATCTACGACCTCGGCCCGGAGGCTTCTCTGGCATCATCGAAGCAGAGCAGCCCACCCGAAGCGGTGTTTCCGCGCAAGCGGGCCGCCATCCGCCGGAGCAGCGCCCTCCGGCGGGCGCCAGAGAAGTCCGCATCTACCTGTTCCAACACGCTCACGTGGCCAACCATCGACGAGATCCTTCTCGGCCTTTCAGATGGCACTCCGGCCGGGCGCCCGCTCACCCGGGCGCCCCTGCCGTGGGCCCGGTACCATCTCTGCTGCAGGCCGATGGGACCTCAACAGCAAGACCTCCGAACCGCAGGCGGGGCAGTGGTACACCCCGTCTGGCAACAAGCGCATCTCGGGGTGGCCGCATTCGCAGGCATGCTTGCCCAGGACCTCGGGCAGGGCGACTATCCGCTCGAGAAGCAGCAGCAT
>JBKPOM010000004.1:0-9813 GCA_046733115.1 Actinomycetota bacterium
CTCGCGCGTCAGGCCGATGTCGAGGTCTATCGCCTTTGCGCCCTCGAAGAGGCGGTCGAGGTGCAGGTCCAGGAAGGCGAACTCGCCGTCGTGCAGGCGAATGCCCTTCCACACCCCGTCCCCGACCAGGAAACCCGAGGCGAAGACGGAGATCTTCGCCTCCTCCCGCGGGTAGAACTCCCCGTTTATGTAGACGAGGATGCCCTCGTTGCGCTCGTCCGGCAGGGCCTCATGCGTTCCCCTGGCCAACCGCCCTACCTTCCTGCCACTCCTCGCGCATCACGCCAATGATCACGTTGTCCACGTAACGGCCGTCGAGCCAGACGTGCTCGCGCATCCTGCCCTCCTCGACGAAGCCGCAAGCTCGGTAGGCCCGGATCGCGCGCTCGTTCGCCGCGTGAACCTCGAGCCACACGCGCCTGAAGTTCCTGATCCTGAACGCGTAGTCGAGGAGCAGCCCCACGGCCTCACGCCCGTAGCCGCGTCCCCAGTAGTCCTTTTCGCCGATGTGGATGCCAAGCTCGCAGTGACGGGCCGTCAAATCGGCGTGGAAGAGGCCGCAATGCCCGATGCTCGCGCCGCCGGTCTCTATCATGAAGTCGGTTTTGTCGCGGGCGCCCTCGCGCTCCTCCCGCTCGAACCTCGTCCGCAGCCTTTCGAGGGAGATCAGCAGCGGAGGGTCGCCGCCACCGGCGAGCTCGACCTCAAGATAGTTCCACCACCGCCAGAGGGTCTCCTGGTCCTCCTTCTCAACGGCCCGCAAGGTTACCTTGTCGCCTTCGAGCATCAGCCCCCCACCCCGACGGGGTGCCGCATCCACACGTTCGGCTCCCTGTAGACGCCGAGGTCACGCTCCAGATCCATCTCGACCGGCTGCAAGGCTCCCTGCACGACGTAGGCACCACTCTCCGGGAAACCCATCCCCGTCCACTCCTCCCACTCCGAAATAGTTCCCGCGATGAACCATAGATTCGGGCGCGACCTCCAGAAACCGCGCGCCGAGCCTGCGGTGGACCCTGAGCCAGGGGTCGAAGGGCAACCCGTCGTCCCGCAACCACCGTACGTAGCGCCCCCTCGGGGTCAGCGGATACCGCTCCTTCAGCGTGGGACGGACCGGCGCGATCAGGGCCCCCAACCCATGGTTCGCCGCAATCGTCTTCATCGCGTTCAGAACCACGCTGCTGAGCCCGCGCTCCCTGTATACGGGCGGCACCACCGCCAGCAGCGCCGAGACCACCGTCGGAGCACGACCCCGCCCAATATCTTCCACCCCCCGTTCCAACACCCCATCCAGCCCCGCCGGCAAACCCTCCGTGGTCCCGTCCCATGAAACCGGAATGGAATGTCCCGCTGCGAGAATCCCACCCCCATCGTCGCAAACGGCGATCTGAAACCCGGCAAAATCCGTGAACAACGAGCCCCAGTAGCGATTCACGAGCGCATCGTGGTGCATAAACTCGGCAAACGTGCCCGGCAGCGACCTCAGTCCGGCCTCCAGATCGGGCCTCTCCGCCAACGTGAAGACCTCGGTTGTTCGGGACACCGTCACGCCCCCGAAGTACTGACAGCTGAAAGCTGACAGCTACAAAAACGCCGGGACCAGCTCGCCCTTCACGAGATCCGCGTTCTGCTCGCGCTCGCGAACGAGGGCCCAGCTATCCCCCTTGACCATAACCTCTGCTGGCCTCGGACGGGAGTTGTAGTTGGAGGCCATCGAGAAACCGTAGGCGCCGGTGTCCTTTACCGCGAGCAACTCGCCTTCGGGGGCGTCCGGTAGCTCGCGGTCGCGGGCGAGGTAGTCTCCGGACTCGCAGACGGGCCCGACGAGGTCAGCGTTTGCGACGGAGCCGTCCTCGTTTACCGCGAGGACCTCGTGGTGGGCGTCGTAGAGGCTGGGGCGCAGGAGGTCGTTCATTCCGGCGTCGGCGACGATGAAGCTCTTCTCGCCGCTCTTCTTGCGGTAGATGACGCGGGTCAGCAGGACCCCCGCGGCGCCGGCGATATAGCGGCCCATCTCGCACAGGATCCTGGTCCCTGTAGCTTCCAACGTGGGGCGGATGGCGTCCACGAGCTCCTTCGGGGACGGGGTCTCCTCGTCCTTGTAAGGAATACCGAGGCCGCCGCCGATGTTGAAGTAGCGGATATCGAAGCCGCGAGATTTGAGCTCATCGACCAAACCGGCCGAGCGTTCGATGGACTCTGTGTAGGGGGCGAGCTTGGTGATCTGGGATCCTATGTGCTGGTGGACGCCGATGAGGTCCACGCAGCGGTAGTTCTCTATCCTCTCGGCGAGCGCGAGCGCCTCGTCCACGGGGATGCCGAACTTGTCGCGGCCCCTGCCCGTCGTGACGTGTTCGTGGGTCTCAGCGTCTACGTCGGGGTTGACGCGCAACGCCACGCGGGCACGCTTGCCGAAGCGGGCGCAGATGCGGTCCAGGAGATCCAGTTCCGAGGCGGACTCGACGTTGAAGAGCAGGATGCGCTCCCCAAGACCGGACATTAGCTCCTTCTCGGTCTTCCCGACCCCGGCGAAGACGACCTTCTTCGGGTCGAACCCGGCCCGCATCGCCCTGTAAAGCTCTCCCCCCGAGACGATGTCGGCACCGGCTCCGAAGGAAGCGAGGGCCCGTAAGACGGCGAGGTTCCCATTAGCCTTGACCGCGTAGCAGACGAGGGGGTCGAGCCCGGAGAATGCTTCGTCGAGCTCCCTGTACGCCCTTTCGAGGGCGGCGTGGCTGTAGACGTAGGTGGGCGTCCCCGCCCCCGCGGCTATCTCGGAGAGCGGCACGTCCTCGCAGTGGAGTCCGCCCCCCTCGTAGTGAAAGTCGTCCAAAACGTACCTCCTCGCGTAGCCGGGGCGTGCTATATTTTCGGCTCTGCTGACGGAGCCGTAGGGAGAATATACCCCGTGCCGAACCCCCGCGCGACACCACAAGCCAACGAGATTTCGGATCCCGGCTCTACCCCTCCCGTGCTCCTGAACCCTATCCTCGCCCGGCAGGGCGCCTACCCGCTCCTGCGTCTCGACGAACGCCGCATGGAGCTCGAGAAAAGTGGCGCGGAGCTTTTCGACTTCGGCACCGGCGACCCCAGGGAGCGGACGGATGAAGGTATTCGCCAAGCGCTCATGGGCGGCGTCTCGAAGTCGAGCAGGTACCCGAGTACGGCCGGCAAGCGGGAACTGCGCGAATCGTTCTGCGGCTGGATGCGACGCCGCCACGGCGTCGCGCTCGACCCGGACAGCGAGGTCCTTCCCGCGACGGGCTCGAAAGAGGCCATCTTCCACGCTCCCCTGGCCTTCCTCCACCACTCGCACGAGAGGCGCGGCGTCGCCTACGGGACGCCGGGTTACCCCGTCTACGAGAGGGGGACGCTGTTCTCAGGCGGCCACGCTTTACCCATCAGGTTGAAAGCGGAAGACGGCTTCCTGCTGTCGCTCGAGGCGGTAGACCCCGAAAGGACGCGGATACTCTGGATCAACTACCCCCACAACCCGACTGGCGCAACGGCCTCCTACGAATACCTCGAAGAGGTGGCCGATTTCTGCCGCGAGCACGACATACTGCTCTTCTCCGACGAGTGCTACAACGATATCTACTCCGGCGAGCCTCCGCCCTCCATCCTGGAGGTAACGAAAGAGCGCACGCTCGCCTTTTGCTCCCTTTCTAAGCGGAGCGGTATGACGGGATACCGCTCCGCGATGATGGCGGGTGACCCCGAACTCATCTCCGCCCTCGCGAAGCTCCGTCCCTCCATCGGCGTCGCCACCCAGTCCTTCGTCCAGGACGCCGCGACCGCGGCCTGGTCCGACGACGCCCACGTCGAGAAGCGGCGGCGCGTCTTCGGCGAGAAGCGCGATCTCTTCACCGAATTCTTCGAGCGAGCGGGCCTAGACTACCTGCGCACCGACGCGAGCTTCTACCTGTGGGTCGTGGTACCGGACGGGGATGACGAAGCCCACGCCCTGCGCCTCATGGAGGAGGGCATCGTCGTGGCGCCGGGCAGTTCTTTCGGCCCCGACGGCCAGGGCTACGTGCGGGTCGCCCTCGTACCGGACGTCGAGCAGTGCCTGCAGGCGATAGACCGATGGGGTGCCGCGCTCGGCTAGGGTTTGTGCCGAATCCGGGTGAAGGGTTCGGTACGTCCGTTCGCCGGGAGTAGGGAAATGCCGGATAGGGTCGCCGACCCTTGGGGGCCGGCGTCGGGGTGGTCCCGTACGATTGTGGGGAGAAGCCGAGAAAGGGAGGAGAATGCCCGACAATCCTGCGGGGACCATCCCCGAAATCGACGGAGGATAGTACGACGAGACGTGGGGCGACGAGCCCTTCGATGAAGAGGAGTTCGATCCCGAAGAGACCGAGCGACGCATAACGCAGTTCGTGACGTCTGCCGACGAGCTTCCCGGTCCCCTGTCGAGGAGCTCGCGGAGCGGGTCGCAGCGCTGATGCGGTCTGCTTGGTCCGACCTCGAGGAGATCATGGCTGGTAAGCCCCACCACAACAAGGTGCTGGCCACGCAGCTCTTGCTGGGCTAGAGGGCGCGCGGATTGCCGCCGGACGACCCCGAGCAGTGGCGGCACTACGTGGCCACCACGCTACTGGACGGGATGGTCGTCCGTAACGTCGAGGGTTGAGCAAAGAAGACTGCGCGTTTCAGCACTTCAGCATTTCGACCGGTCAGCATGTCAGCACTTCGTACCGAGTCCGGGTGAAGGGTAAGGCCAGCGCGCATAGGCCTGCGTCATACACTACCCGTGGATTCCCGCTTTCGTGGGAATGACGGACGAGGAAGCCCGGAGAGTGCCCGCAGCCGCAAGGCGCGACCGTCCAAACAGACTTGGTGTCGGCTGTCTATTCCTGCTGAAATGCTGAAGTGCTGACCAGCTACCATCACGCCGCCAGCTCTCCGACGAACTCTTCCAGCACGGTTAGGTAATGGTCCACGTCCTCGCGGGCGGCGGCGACCGCGGCGGCGGGCCCAGCCCACACGTTCGCCTCCCACACGCCGCGGTTGGCGAAGTAGACGCGCTTGAGGAGGTCTAGCTCTGCGTCGGCGTGCTCGTAGTACTCGGCGGCGTTTCTCGGCAGCCGGTCCGCGTAGGTGTAGCCGGAGGGGGCGTATAGACGGTGAGCCCTCCAGGTGAACCCGGCCTCCCGCGAGACCCGCTCGATGCCGTCTGCGAGCAGGGCCCCCAACTCTGCGGCATGCGCGTAGGCTTCGGCGGTCATCACCTCGCTCAGGGTGGCGCGGCCGGCGGCCATGGACAGGGCGTTGGCGAAGAGGGTGCCACCGGAGGCGATCTCCTGGTGGGGGTCCTTGGGATCCGGTCTCTCGAAAACGTCGGAGAGCTCGGCGCTCATGCCGTAGGTCCCGATCGGGATGCCGCCGCCTATGAACTTCCCGAGCGTGATGAGGTCGGGCTCGAGCGACCAAATCGCCGTGAGCCCCCGGAACCGCACATGGCCGTGTGCGTCTCGTCGAGAAGGAGGAGGGTGCCCGCCTCCCTGGTCCGGCGGCGCAACTCGTCGTGGTAGCCGGGCTCAGGCTGTATGACGCCGAGGTTCGTGAGCGCCGGCTCCGTTACAACACACGCCACGTCGCCCGGCTCGAGTGCCTCCCCAAGGGCGGCAGGATCGTTGAAGGGGATCACGCGCACGTTGCCCTTGCCGGCACCCCCGGCCCCTAGGTACATCGGACGGACCTCTCCATCTTCCCTGTCGACGAGCCACTCTTCGTCGTGGCCGTGGTAGTGCCCCTCGAACATGACGATCATGGGACGCCCGGTGGCGAAGCGGGCCAGCCGGATCGCCTCGACGTTGGCCGTGGTGGCCGAGAGGGTGAACTGCCAGCGCGGTAGCCCGAACCTCTGCCCCATCTCCTCCGCCACCCAGATGGATTCCTCGACGGGCAGCGTGAACTGCACACCGCGCGCCGCCCGCGCGGCGGTCGCCTCTGTCACCGCGGGCGGGGCATAGCCACAGAAGGTGCTTACGTCCGCCACGTTCGTATCCAAATAGCGGTGGCCATCGACGTCGACTGACTATATGGGCCCCCGCCCCTTCTGCGACGTAGAAGGGGGTCCTGCTGATAAAGGCTCACGAACCAGCTCATCGGCACGCAGTTCGGCATACTGCGAAGGCCCCGACGCCTCAGCTCCACGGAGCGGGGACGCTCGCGCCAGAAGCGCTCCTCCCTACCCTTGAGCTCCGACACCCGCGTCCGGTCCGGTGCCGAACCCGTGGTGGCACGCGTCATCTTTCTACCTCCTTTCCCGAGGGGCCGCATTATGCCAGTTTGCGACAATAAGTACATACGTTCCTCGAAAACGTGGCAGGGAGTAGAGGAAACAGGGTAGGATCGTCCCGTTCTAAAGGCATTCTCTATGGTGTAGATTCTCGCGATGGGCACGGGGTTAACGAGACGCCGCTTTCTGAGGGCGCTGGGCGCGGGCACTTTCCTCGCCCTGGCGAACGGCTGCGGACTGCACGGGCGCGCCCGGAAGTTGAGGTCCTCGCGTATCCCGAAGGCTAGCCCTTTGCGCGTCCCGAAGGTCTGGCCCCTGCCCGGCGTCTCGCCCGTACTGCCCAAGGGCGTCTGGGCCTTCCGTTCTCGCCCCGACCTGGCCCCCGCCGCGGCGGAGGTGACCGGAAGGACGTCCGGTACCGCCCCCAGCTACGTCTTTCTGGCCTTGAAGGAGGGCGCCGGGGAGCACGGGCCCATGATCCTCGACGACCGCGGTCAGCTCGTGTGGTTCGAAAAGTACATCACCGCGAGGGCCTTCAAGGTGCAGCGCTATCGCGGCAGGCCCGTGCTCACCTGGTGGGAGGGCAGCATCGTCTTCGGGCACGGTGTCGGGGAGTACGTCATCTTCGACGACTCTTACCGTGAGATTGCTCGTGTCCGTGCGGGCAACGGCTTCAGGGGGACCTGCACGAGTTTCTCATCACCCCCGAGGACACCGCGCTTCTCACCGCCTACGCGGAGGTGCCGGCGGATCTATCCTCCGCAGGCGGCAGGGAGTACGGCGCGGCGTGGGAAGGGATATTCCAGGAGGTTGATATCGAGACCGGCGAAGTACTCCTCGAGTGGCACAGCCTGGAGCACGTCGGAGTCGATGAGTCGTACGTCTTGCCGCCCGAAGACCCCGCCTACGGCTACGACTACTTCCACATCAACTCCATAGACGTCGACCACGACGGCAACCTGCTCGTCTCGGCCCGCAACACCTGGGCCGTCTACAAGATCGACCGCGAGAGCGGCGGGGTCCTGTGGCGCCTCGGCGGTAAAAAGAGCGACTTCGAGATGGGCGATGACACCCGGACCGCCTTCCAGCACGACGCTAGGCGCCACGAGGACGGCACCATCACCATCTTCGACAACGGCGCCCACCCGCAGGTACACGAGCAGTCGCGCGCCATCCTGTTGCGCCTCGACGAGGAGGAGATGAGCGCCACGTTGCTGCGCGAGTACGCCTCCCCAGAGAAGATTCTCTCCATGTCCCAGGGCAACGCGCAGCTTCTATCCAACGGGAACGTGTTCGTCGGGTGGGGCGCTGCCCCATTCCTCTCCGAGTTCTCCCCCGACGGCGAGATGCTCCTGAACGCCGGCTTCCCGCCGGAATGCGAGTCGTACCGGGCCTTCCGCTTCTCCTGGAGCGGCCACCCCACTGACGACCCGGCCCTGGTAGCGAAGCAAAGATCCAGAAACAGGGTCGCCCTGCACGCGAGCTGGAACGGCGCCACGGAGGTGGCGGTGTGGGAGGTAATCTCCGGCCCATACCCGAACAGGCTGGAGCCTCTGGGCTCCGTCCCCCGCGATGGCTTCGAGACGGCCATCCTGGCGCAGACAAGAGATCCATACGTCGCCGTGCGGGCCAGGGATAGTTCTGGCGAGGTTCTAGGTACTAGCGCCTCCTTCGAACTCTGAAGTAAGCACGATCCCTACGGTCGCTTTCAGCACGCCTGCTTCGCAGGCTTGTCAACTCTTGTTGCTGCGATTCGTGGTTGGGTGATGCCTCTGCGAATCGCAGCGAAGGAGCGTCTCGGGGTAGTTTGTGCAAGACTTCCATCGGGAAGATGTGACCGGGGTAGGAGGAGGACTTTATCGTGGACGTCGGGCAGGGCAGCCTCTATCCGTTCGTGCATTTCTCCCGCGAGGAGTGGGCCCGGTTGCCAGCGGACGCCTCGTTCTCTCTGTCCGACTACGAGGTGCGGAGCATAGAACCTCACCTCTCGCCCGAGGAAGCGAGACAGATCTACCTTCCCGTCTCGCAGCTCCTATATCTTCACTTCAGCGCCGTGCAGAGTCTGTACCGGGCGGCGCGGGCGTTCCTGGTCGAGGAGGAGAGGGAGGTTCCTTACGTCGTCGGCGTCGCGGGTAGCGTAGCTGCGGGCAAGAGCACGGTGGCGGAGGTGCTGCTGGCCCTGATCTCGCGCTGGCCCAGGTGCCCCGAGGTCGAATTGGTGAGCACGGATGGTTTTCTCTATCCCAACCGCGTGCTGCAGGCCAGAGGTTTGATGCACCGCAAGGGTTTCCCGGAGAGCTACGATGTGGGGCTCCTTCTAAGTTTCCTGGCCGACGTCAAATCCGGCAGCGGCGAAACGAGCGCCCCGATCCACTCTCACCTGACCTACGACATCCTGCCCAACGAAAGACAGACCATAGGGCGGCCCGACGTCCTCGTCGTGGAGGGCCTCAACATGCTGGAGGCCGGTCTGCCGGAGTCGTCTGGCGGCCACATGGTCTTCGTCTCCGACTACGTCGATTTCTCCATCTACGTCGACGCCAGGGAGAGCGACATCAAGAAGTGGTACCTGGAGCGCTTCTTGCGCCTTCGGGAAGAGGCGCTCGGGGATAGCACCGCCTACTTCCATCGTTTCGCGGAACTCTCCATCGAGGAAGCCACCGACTTCGCCATGCGCGTATGGGACGAGATCGACCACCCCAACCTCAAAGAGAACATCGCGCCGACCAAAGACCGGGCGCGCCTGATCCTCGAGAAGGGAGAGGATCACTCTGTAAAAAGCTTGCGTCTGAGGAAGATTTGACAGCGGGCTGGTCCTGGTTCCGCGAGGACAACCGTAGGACATGAGGCTATGCTTGTGTACCTGCCGAATTGAGCACTCTGGGAGGCTTCTCCGAGAGAACTAGCCCATCTGGGCTAGAAAAAGATCACTCTTTCGGCCGATGTCTTTGGCGTCGCCAGGTGCAATGCTCTATTCGTAGGAGATATTGCGAGGAAGCCGGACCATGGTGAGCCCATCGATGCCTGCTACGCAGTTGCGCGAACTGGAGACGCTCTCCGGTTTGCCGCCTGAGGAGCACACCCTGTGGGAGACTGCTTCGAGCCTGATCCGCCTGGCGAGAGACCCTGCCTTCCTGGATGCGCACGTCCTTCCCCTGCTGGATGAGGCGGGTGACGTCGGGGAATGATACGTGGGCCATTGCTGGGAGGGCGGGGACGGATCTTATTCCCTGCAGGTCCTCGTCTGGCCCCTGGAGAGCAGGACGCAGGTCCATGATCACACCTCCTGGGGAGTCTTCTGCTGCGTGGTGGGGACGGTGCTCGAAGTGCGTTACGAGCGCCTCGACGACGGCTCGCAACTCAATCATGCCCGCTTGAAAAACGTCTGGCAGCTTGCGTGGGGTAAAGAAGACAGGGCATCCACCGTCCTGCCCTAGTGCATCTTCAGTATAGGTTTCGGGTTGTGAGTTACAGTAGTGCCATGAAATCTCCAATCTTCGTACGTTCACTTTCGGAAAAGGAGCGTGAGACCCTCCAAGCCGGGCTACGCTCCAAAGACGCTTTCACCC
>JBKPOM010000005.1:0-3756 GCA_046733115.1 Actinomycetota bacterium
CTATAGCGGTAGTCAGTGCAGTTGACCCACTCCTCCGAGCGTCAGCCTCGTTGGCGAATCGGCTACGCGAGGACGTACGGTGAGGTATCGTCCAAGCCTCGGCATAACGATGGGTCAATACCACTGCACACCGCTATAGAAGGCATCAGCCCATGCGCGCAGAAACGCTATCCGTCGGCCAGAGCCGCGCGCACCGCCTTGCTTTCCACACGGCGCAAGGCGTCAAACACGCCGGGAGCGCCCTGTACCGTGCTCAGCTGCTCGTTTACAGACACCATCACCGAGCACCTCCCGTTAGGACTCGCCGCCATGAACTGCGTGTAGCCCGGGTAGTAGCCCGTGTATCCCCACACCGTGCCGCACTCCGTCTCGTAGCGGAGGATGCCCAAGCGGGCGGCGTTTTCTACCGGTCCCGGCGGGTCGGAGCTCCCGCCCTCGACAACCTTGCGCTGCTGCGCGCGACTCTTCTTGTCGAAGAGGTCTCCCCCCACGTAGCCGCTCACGGAGTCGTTGAACTCAGAGGGCGTAGAGACCATGCTACCCGAAGACTAAACCCACCCTGAGGCGAGCACCTCGCTAAGGTCCTCTGGCGTGTTCTGCGCGGGATCGTTATGGTACCGTGGAGTAAAGGGCGCTTGGAGGTCGTCGCCTCGGGAGAGGTCCATCTATTCTAGCCCTAGCGGCCCAAAAACCTGCTCGCGGGGTTGGCGTTCGTAGGATTCACCGGTCGCAGCCTGGGCCATGGGGCCTATGGCGACGTTGCCTGAGTCCGTGCCCTACCCCTCCCTACCCCTACGCAGAGGGGCAAGGTACTGCGCGAGTACGGGATGCTTCACATTCGCGAAGGAGAGTCTGAGCAGGCGCGGGAAGGGCTCTCTGCGGCGCAGGGCATCTTCCGCCGGTTGGGAGCGAGCGATCACGCCGGTCAGACCGAGCGGGCGCTTGGGACTGTGGCCCGCCAGCGTCCTACGACAACCCAAGATCCATAGGGAGTCGAGAAAAGCAAACACTACTCCCTATCTTGACTGACCAAGAACTCGTACCCGTTGGCTTCATTGGGCACTCCGTCGACGGAGAGTTTCAACAGCAGCGTCGCGCGTCCTGGAGCCGGGAGTTGGGCTCTGGCCCGCCCGATCCCGACCACAGAGTCCGCCGGTACCTCCGTCTCCCCCGCCCCACGAGCCACCCCGTCATCCTCCACGTACAACTCCCAGATCCACTCCACGCGGCCCAATGCCCGCGGAAGATCGTTGACGACGAAGAGGGGCAAAGAGATCCCTCCGCCCACCACGTAGCTCTCCCTGGGGTACTCGGAGCACATGAGGACCGGGGTCATCGCCGCACGCATAGCTCCATAAGCCTCTTTGGGGCGCCGCTCCCAGTCCACGACGGACCATGAGATGGCAGGTGCGGGGTCGTTAAGCATAAAAGCGAAGGTCCCACCCGTCGGCCCGTACTTGCTACGCCGGAACAGCTCCGTCGCGTGTTTGAGGACCTCAGCCTGGTACGCCTGGCTGTCCCTTACGTAAGCCAGCCGGTCCCCTTTCCAGGGAACATAGCGCTGCATACGTCCGAACTGCAGGCGGTAGTTTTCGGAGAGCGTCTGCCAATCCGGTGCCTGTCCCTCGGGCCAGATCTCTTCGAGGGTAGCAGCGTCAGGCAATGCTTGTGCCCCGTACTCGGTGGGCAAGCGTGAGAAACCCGGGATCACCCGCACGAGGCGTTCGAGGTCCCTGAATTGCCCGTAGTACCAGCCGAAATAGAGGTGGTTGGTGGTAAAGGGATGCCCGGCGGCCTCTATAACGGGCCGCGAGTCATCCACCTCGTGAATTGCCCCCGCGACCGCAGGCCCGAGAACCCGCCTCTGCCAGAGAAACCAGCGCGGAGAGAGAACCTCGGTAGCGGTGCGACCCAGCGCGAGGGTATTCCACTTCTCGGGAGGAACCACGTAGAAGGGCTCGTCGTGGGCCAGGTAAACGGCCACAGAAGGATGGTTGCGCAAATCCCGTGCCATCTCCTTCGCCTGGGCAATGGCTGGATCGAGAACGCTGCGTTGGTGTGTCCACTGTAGTGGAAAATCCTGAAGGACCAGGATACCGAGCTCGTCGCAAGCCTGATAGAAGGCCCCCTCGGCGATGTGGGCGTGTACCCGGACCGAGTTCATGTTGGCGTCTCGAACCAGGGAGGCGTCGGCCCGCAGCCGCTCCTCTGTAGCCCTCGCCGGGTAAGCGTCGGTGGGAAGGTAGTTGATCCCACGCATAAAGATACGCTCGCCGTTGAGGTACACGTGCCAATCGAGCAGATCAACAGACTTTACCCCGAACCGCACCCGCTCTTCGCATCCCGCGCCCCTCACAACGAGCTCGTACAGGTGCTGCTCTCCCCTGTCCCACGTCCACCACAGACGAGGCTCCCGCAGCGTGAAGTTCGCCTCAACACGGTTTTCGCCTGACCTGACCAGCGCCGTCAGGCGGGATTCGGCGGCTGCAGCCTCGAAACCGACAGGTTGGATCTCACTCCAGAGCTCTACCTCCGTTTCTTGCCTCGCGTACAGGTCGAGCGCCACCCGCCCCTCACCGGAAGGCTCCACGGTCACACCCACCGCGAGAACGCGGACCTCGCCGCCACGAACGAGCGTAACGTCACGGAAGATCCCACCAGGATTGATACCGGGGTCCATGCCGTCCCAGCGCGCCCACACCCCGCCTATCGTCTCCCTAGTGTTCTCCTCCCGTTCCTCCGGACTGTAGACCTCGACCAACAACTCGTTCTGCCCCGCAACCAGGCCCTCCGTGCAATCGAACTCGAAGGCGGAAAAATACCCCTCGTGCGACCCGAGGTAGATCCAGTTCAGCCACACCCGCGCCGCGTAATAGACCCCCCCGAACCTTAGCGAGACGAACTCGCCCGGACCGAACGCCGCTGCCTCGAACCTCGCCCTGTACAACACATACCCCTCGTAACCACGAAACGCATCTTCAAGCTGCCAGTGCCCTGGTACATCTACCGGGGTCCAGGCCCGCCCTATCCTTTCGGCTGCCTTAGGCTCAGGCAGGGGCGAGACAATGGGCACGGCCTCCCACCGGGCATCGGAGAGCGATAATGCGAGATCAGAGGTCTGCACACGAGAAGTGTACCCCCAATGCGAACCAAAAACGTACCGACCACAAGCCGTCAGCCTCAAACAAAACCCAAAAGCTGACAAGCGAGGCCTAAAGGGAGGAGCGTGCTGGAATGCTGAAAGCGCCCGAAGCGCGCTGCGAGGCGCCGAGCAAGAAAAATGGGCGACGACCTACTCTCCCACGGAGTCTACCCCGCAGTACCATCGGCGCTGGCGGGCTTAACTTCTCTGTTCGGAATGGGAAGAGGTGTATCCCCGCCGCCATCGTCACCCTTTCAAAGGAGCGGAAGTATTCTGTTGTTTGGCCCGGCAAGATACGCCTGACCTTTGAAAACCGCATAGCGCAAACCGTAAAAACCATCAAGCCCTCGACCTATTAGTACCACTCGGCTACATACATCGCTGCACTTACACCTGTGGCCTATCAACCTGGTGGTCTACCAGGGGTCTTACCCTCTCAGAGGAGGTGGGAGATCTTATCTCGAGGCGAGCTTCTCGCTTAGATGCTTTCAGCGGTTATCCCTTCCGTACATAGCTACCCGGCGGTGCCCTTGGCAGGACAACCGGTACACCAGGGGTACGTCCACTCCGGTCCTCTCGTACTAGGAGTCGCTCCTCTCAAATCTCCAACGCCC
>JBKPOM010000006.1:0-10424 GCA_046733115.1 Actinomycetota bacterium
CCTTCCTGGGCCATGAGGGTCTTGACCTTCTCCGCGGCGTTGTCGGTGATGGCGACGATGGTGGTCTCTTCTTTCTGCTGCATCAGCACCTCCCGTGCTGTAGTCGGCCTGTGAGTAGGGAAATTATTACACCGCAAACCATATACTTCAACGCCGCTCTTTGGTATCCCTGCGGAACCTCCCACGCAGCGTCTTGGCGAGTTGCGCCCTGCGGGCGGACACGTACTTCCTGGAGCGGACGAGCAACGAGGCAGGGTTCATAATCCCGAGAGCCCTGCGCCAGTGCGGCAATCGCCCGTATGCCCGGAGCGCATCCCGGTAAGCGGAAGCAACCTGTTCCCCATCCTCTCCGTTCGGGGAGTAGAGGTGGTCCGAGTAGGAAAGGGCGAACCGCGCCATAGGCGCCCCCTCCACGCCAGCGGCCCCGGCGAGGAGCAGTACCCTCTCGGTCGGGGTCAGCGCCGGAGAGTCGGCGACGACGTTCTTGCCCGGTGGCAGCACGTCGCGCAACCTACCCGTGAGGTCCCGGTAGAGGTCCTCGGGCCTACCGCGGGCCAGGAGCGCCCGCTTGGAGATGGGTATGGCGGCCACGAGCAGCACGGGCAACACGACGAACAAGGGCCACACCGGGGGGCTGTTCTCCCCGAAGCGGTATGTGCTCGACCCCTGCCCGGCGCGATTCGGGTTCTGCTCTTGGGGCGTCTGCTGGCTCCTTCCCCGCCCGAACCTACGCTGGTCCAGGTTGTCGTTCTCAGATTGCTGGCTCTGGCCGGCCAGCGGAAGCTCGGGGCGCGGGGCGTTCGCCTCCATCGCGGTTGGCATGGAGAAGCCGGGGGTCGGGTTGAAGGGGTACCAGCCGACGCCGGGGAAGTAAGCCTCCACCCACGTGTGCATGTTGCTACCCCTGACCAGGTACTCACCAGGGCCCACGTCTTCTCCCGTTGTGGCCCCGTAGACCACGCGCGAGGGCACGCCCATGTCGCGAAGCAGGAGCGCCATCGAGGTCGAGAACTGGGTGCAGAACCCTTCCTTGCCGTCGCCCAGGAACTCCTCTATAGCCTTGTCAGCCCGGCGGTAACTCGCGTCCAGGTTGTAGGTAAAGCCGCCGTCGTAGGTCAGGTACTGTTCGATCGCGCGCGCCTCGTCGTAAGGCGTCTTTGGGTCGTATTTGCGCTGGATCTTCTGGGCCGTCTCGTGGACGACTGGCGGCGTGTCGCCGGGGAGTTGGAGGAACCTCTGTACCACGGCCGGCCGGTAATCCGTGCCCGCACCCCTCAGCTGCGCCACGGTGGGCTGCGGTATCTCCGAGAGCACCTCGTAGGAGTCGCCCTCTTCGAAGGGCCTGTCCATCGACCACGAGCCGTCGGAGTTCTGGGTCGCGCTCCCGAGTGACTCGGAGGTCTTTACGATCTTGTACCCACCGAAGATGATATCCGTGCGGGCGTCGAGCACCTGCACCCTTTGCAGCACAGGACGGGTCTCGACGCCGGCGGCGATCTCCTCCCCGTCTTCGGTCCCCGGCTGCGTGGTGTCCGACCACCTGACGCCGTCGAAATAGTCCATGGTCCCGCCGCGCCACAGCAGTGGCTCGGAGCTCTGGACGCGCATGATCTCGGCATTCCTCCCGGCCGTGAGGTAGTCCCCCACGTCGGCCTGCACGTCGAGCCTGGAGGTGCCGCCCGTCCCGATGCGCGTCCAATCTATCAGCCCCGGGCTGACCGTCTCATCGGAGAAGGGCAGCTTCGGCACGAGGAGCACGAGCGCGACCACGAGGGCCCCCGCCACGACGGCGGGACGGCCTGGGTCTTCTGGTCCGGCCCGGTCCAGGGAGAGGAGTAAGCCCACGGTGCAGACCAGGAACACGGCGAAGAAGAACCCGGCCCCGTCCTCGAAGCTGATGGTCGAGAGCACGCCTATGGCGAGCCCCAGGACAGCCACAGAGATGATAGGGCTCTTCTCGTAGAGGGTAGCCGAGGTGGCGAAGGCGACCAGGATCATGACCATAGGCACGAGAACGAGGAAGAGCCCGGGGGCGAGGCCGTAGGGTATGGGCTCCGCGTACATGATGTTCGCCGCCTCGTAGACGTCGCTGCCTAAGACCCCGAATATCTCCCGCCATCCTGAGATAGAGAAGAGATCGGAGAGGAGGTCCGTGCCGTACACCGTGACGATGGTGTAAGCGACCGTAGCCGGTATGATGAACAAGAACCTCCACCTGCCCGCCGAGCCGACCACCATCGCCACAGCGGCGGCGAGGAGCAAGGGCAAGAAGGCCCTGTCCCCAGCGATGATCGAGACCACGGAGAGATGGCCGAAACCCCCGTCGCCACCCCTGTAGGTCTCGCCCGTGAACAGGTTGCTGAACGCGCCGCCGGTCGCGAGCGCCGCCCCGTAGAGCCACCATCTCGCCCCGGCCGTCACAGGGCCTCGACCACCCGCGACCCCGAGAGCCCTTCGACCCCCTCGGGATGGCTGACGACGCGCACCGTGGCTCCCGCCGCCTCCAGCCGGCCGACGCTCCTGAGGAACGCCGCCTCGCGCTCCCGCGCGACGCCACTTGGCCCACTCCCAGGCACGGGTGGCATCCTGTAGGTGTGGGTCGCGAGGACGACCACGATCACGGAGAGGCCCGCCTCCCTCAGCTTGCGCACGCAAAGGTGCAGCTCTTCGTCGCGGGTGCGCGAGATGAGGACAACGCCCTCCCCCAACCCTCCGCGTTGCGCGAGCACGGTTTCCCCGATAGACCTAACCACGTCTGCGCGCGCCATCGCGAGGACCCGCATCGCCTTCCAGTAGAAATCCTCGTCCGAGCCGAAACCCGTCTCGGCGACGTCTGTGCCTAGCAGCCGGAAAGGCAGGCCTTCTCGCACCAAGTGCGTCACGACCGAGGCGGCCGCCGAGACGGCGTCCTCGAGCTCTTGCTCCTGGGTTCTCAGGCCCTCCCTGCGCAGGTCCAGGGCGACGGTGTGGCGCCTCGGAGCCTGCACAGAGAACTCTTTGACGAAGAGCTCACCCGTGCGCGCCAGGCTCTTCCAGTGGATGTGACGCTTGTCGTCGCCCCTACGGTACTCCCTCAGGTTCGCGAACTCCTCGCCCCGCCTACCCCGCGACCCTCTAGTGCCGGCCTCCACGTTCCCGTCAAGCAGGGGGAAGCCCCTGAGCTCGTGGACCTTCGGGTAGACGACGATCTCTGTCCTCTCCTCGAACCTCCTGGCGAAGGCGAGAAGCCCGAAGGGATCGACGATCCTGACCTCGGCCGGGCCGAGCTCGTAGACGCCCCTGCGGGCGAAGGCGAGGGGAACTTCGAACCTTTTCTTTTCCCTCCACCCCGGAAACTCGAACTCGCGCCGTCCCGGAAGATGGTCGAGCACGCTGACCTTCGCCTCGCCGAAGCGCGAGCGCTCGAGCAGGAGCCGCAGTCTGGCCTCTTTGCCCGCCGTGATACGGGTGCCTGGGGGCAGAGAGCGCGAGTAGCTAATACCCCTCGAACCCATCACCCCGAGGACGAGGGACGCGAGCGGCAGGGCCAGAAAGGCGTAGCCGAGCTGGTGGAACTGGGTCGTGCCAATCAGGCGAGCCACCACCAGCGTGAGCACCCCGGCGACGAGCGCCTGCCAGCCGCGGGCCGTGGGTCTCACGGTGAGCCGCGAGGCGCCCTTCGAGGGCAAGAGCTTTACACCGCCTCGGTCACGGGCACGGAGCGCAGGATGTCCTGCACGATCTCCCGGGTCGCCTCGTCGGGCCCTAAGCTGTCCTCGGAGCTCGTGGCTGACGCTATGATCCTGTGCGAGAGCACGCTCTGGGCCATCGCCTTGACATCGTCCGGCGCGCAGTACGAGCGCCCGTTCGCCGCCGCCCGCGCCCTGGAGGCAGCCAGGAGCATCCGGCTGGCGCGCGGGGAGGCGCCGAGGTAGATGTCCTCGTGCTCGCGCGTAGCCGAGGTCACGGAGACCACGTACCTCAAGACGGCTTCGCTGGTGTAGATCTCCTCCACGACGCGCCGCATCTCCAGAAACTCTTCTACTCCGACCACGGGAGAGATGTCTGCGACCGGGTCCTCGGAGAGCTTGAGCATCTCGGTCTCGGCATCCTCGTCGGGGTAGCCGACCTGCATCTTGACCATGAACCGGTCCAGCTCGGCGTGCGGCAGGGGGTAAGTACCCTCGTGCTCTACCGGGTTCTGGGTCGCAATCACGCAGAAAGGCTGGGCGAGGTGCCGCGTCACCCCGTCCACCGTCACCGACCCCTCCTCCATCGCCTCCAGCAGGGCACTCTGCGTCTTCGGGCTGGCGCGGTTGATCTCATCGGCCAGCACCACGTTGGCGAAGACGGGCCCAGTCCAGAACTCGAAGTCCCCCTCTCCTTGGTTGTAGACGTTCAACCCCGTCACGTCGGCCGGAAGTAGGTCCGGGGTGAACTGTATCCTGCGGAACTCCGCCCGCAAAGAACGCGCGAGCGACTTAGCAAGCAGCGTCTTCCCCACCCCGGGAACGTCCTCTATAAGAATGTGCCCGCCAGCGAGCATGGCCACAACAGCCAAAAACACACCCTCACGCTTGCCGGAAACGGCGTGCCCGACGTTCCCGACGACGCGTTCCACACTCTCAGCGAAATCGTTGTGGTCCAAAGAATTCCCGTCTATGTCTGGTGACGGAGCGAATTATATCTCAAAGGTTTCAGGCTACAGGCTTCAGGTCTTCGTCGAGCGACTCCGACCCGCCCGACTAATGCGGGCCCCACCCGCGACGTCGGGCCATCGCGGGAGCGCCCCTCCGGCATTACCTGGCACCTGAAACCTGATGCCTGCGAGGCTGTCAGGGGCGCGGAATCTTGTGGTCCAAAACCCCGTCCGTGCGTGTGCGCCGAGTAGATTCAGAAGACCTGATGGCCCTGCAGTTCGGGGGCGTAGCTGTCGAGCCGGTCGGTGAGCCTGGCACGTGGCAGGTCGGTACCTACGGGAAGAGGTGGTGCTCCAGGTGGAAGAACATCTCGAAGGAGATCCTGTTTTTTACCTTCCCGCGCAGGGTGGTGCGATCTGGTGCGAGCGGTCGCAGTCGTGGTGAACGGTTCACACGGTGAAGAAGGAGGTCATGCACTGGCCGACCGCCATGGCCCCCAAGTGGTACGAGAGCGCGAAGCCGCCGGAGAGCGCGAAGACGAAGAACACCCAGCGGGCGCCTGCGGCCAGCTCCGCCAGGATCCAACGCCGGTGCCGACGCCGGCCGAGCCGGAAGCCCCGCACATGCAGCCGAACCAGGGAGAACGGCCCGTAGAGCAAAGCCCGCCAGGCGCTGAGACGCGCGCTGTAGCCCTTCAGGTCATCGTCGTCCATGCAATGCTTGTGGTGTTGCAGGTGGTTGCGCTGCACGGAGTGCATGGACCCGAGCATGAGCACGCTCATCACGACCATCACCCACTCGGTCGCCCACCGCGGTAGCCCAAGAGCATAATGGTGCGCGTTGTGCACGACCCGTAGGCCGGTCAAGAAGAATACGAAGGAACACCCCGAAGCGGGCAAGAAAAGCACCGGCCACGACCACGCCCAGCCCGCAAGCAACAACGAAGCCCCAAACCACGGCACCGGGGACACAGCTCCCTGACCACCTCCCACCGGCTCAACAACGCAACCAGATCCCGCCACTCGACGCCCCGTACGCGCGGATCGCGCATAATCTCCAGGCTCACGGCCGCCACCTCCGATCAGGTTCCATGCCTATCTTGTTCAAACTTGATCTATTTTGTGCGACTAAGAAACGATTGTTCATGAAAATCGTTGCAAAATCGCGCCATCCGGCGTCCTAGCATTTCCGCTTGTCAGCTTGGCGGCCGATCCTGGCTATGCACTGCTCTGGATGAGCTACGCTTCGGCACGACGACTCGGCCGACGCGTCGACCGACGCGCCGCCAGGATCATGCTGAAAGCCGTCGAAGACGGCGTGCTGAACTGCTGACCGGCTGAAATGCTAGGACGCCGAAAGGCCTCCGTAGAACTGATCCACGTAGCGGCGTTGGACTTCGTTCAGGTCACGCGAATACCAGACCATTACTACGTAGCGCGGCTCTTTGGGTGTGCTCTTGGGGTACATGCCGCACTCCATCGGCAGGCGGTTGCCCTTTCGGGCGTTGCACTTGGTGCAGGCCGTCACCACGTTGTCCCAGGTGTTCGCGCCGCCGCGCGAGATCGGCTTGACGTGGTCGCGGGTGAGGCGGTCGCGGCGTCCGAGGTCGTTGCGATGTTTCGAGCAGTACTGGCAGCGGTAGTTGTCGCGGGCGAACAGGATGGCGTTTGTCACGTGCTTGCGCAGGCGGCGGGGGATCTCGACGTACTTGACCAGCCGGATCACGAGCGGGTAAGGATACTCGGCCCTTTCCGAGCGGAACCGGCGCTCCAGGTTCGCCTCCACGATCTCGGCCTTTTCCGAGACGACGAGGACGATAGCCCTCTTGACCGTCACCAGGGCCACGGGCTCATAGCTCGCGTTGAGCGTCAAGCATCGTGCCACGCCGAGATATTAACATAGCACGCTCCCTTCGGTCGCTTGTCAGCATTTCAGCAGAATAAAAAGCTGACTGGCTGACCAGCTCTATAGGCCAATGGCTTTGCTCTTGGGCGTTTCGAGTACGGCTTCGAGGATGGGCGCGGCGGAATCTCTGAAAGGATCGGCGGCGGGGAGGCCGGTCTCGTCGGCGACGGCGGCGATGAGGTCCCGGGCTTCGCTTTCTTCCATTCCCCTGGTGTTTAGGCTTGCGGCGACGACGGGGGCCGGTTTGATGAGGGCGGCCACCTCCTCGTAAAGGCGGGCGACGCGGGCCGGGGAAGGGCGCGGGACGCCGCGGAAGACCTCCTCGGCGGGGTCTGCGGAGCAGAGGATCAGGCAGTCAGGACACGAGCCGTGCATGAGGCCGAGCGTTACCCCGGAGTACGCCGGATGACCCAGCGAGCCCTGGCCTTCGACCAGGATGAGGTCGGGTGAGGCTTTGGCCGCCTCGAGGACGAGTTGCTCGGAGGCGCCGGCGACGAAGTCCGAGATCACGGCGTCGACACAGATCCCCCATCCCCCGATGATGACACCCGTCTGCCCGGTCGGGACGAACTCCGTCGAGAGGCCCTGCCCCCTCGCTGCGCGTTCGATCTCCAGCGTCGCCGTCATCTTGCCGATGGCGCTGTCCGTCCCGACGGTGAGCGCGACCTTCGGCCCCACCCCGAAGCCCTCCCCGGAGAAGAGCGGAATGTCACCGGGCGGCTCGCGCACGTCCCACACGGGTCTTCCAGGAAACTCGGGGGCTAGACGCTGGTGGAGACCGCTGACGATCTCGATGCCGGCGTCCGCCGCGGCTTTCAGGGTCTCCATCCACTCCTCCGGGAGCCTTCCGCCCGAGGGGGCGAGTCCGACGAGGATCGAGGTCGGCGAAAACGTTAGCGCCTCGTCCAGCGTCCCTACTATGGATGCGTCGCGGCCGAGGTCGGGCAAGACGTCGGAGATGCGTTTTCCGGCCAGCGTCGAGTCCATGACGCAGGCGATCTCGTCCCGGCCGTAGCGGATCAGGCCGTGCGCAGTCTTGGCGTGGTTCCTGGCGAACCATCCCTCGGCCAGGATCGCGTACCGCCTCTCTGAAGCTTCGGCACGGATCATCTTGGCTCCACCCCGAGGCCGGGCTTTTCGGAGAGGAGGAGGCGGCCGTTTTCGTAGGCCGGTCCGGAGTAGGGATCGTCGGCGAGGAGCATCGCGCCGTCGAGGTCGACGAAATCGACGAGACCGGAGATGTGGGCCGCCGCCGAGATGCCGAGCGAGGTCTCGACCATGCAGCCGAGCATGACGAGCATGTCGTGTGCCCGGGCCGTGTGGATCATCTCCAGGGCGCTCCTTATCCCGCCGCACTTGGCGAGCTTGACGTTGACCCCGCCGGCGTATCCGGCGAGCCGCGGCACGTCTCTTGCTGCTATGGAGCCCTCGTCGGCTATCACGGGCACGGGGGATGCCGCCTGCGTCACCTTGCCCAGAGCCTCCGGGCCGGCAGAAGCCGGGACGGGCTGCTCGATCATGCCGACCCCGACCTCCTTCATCTCCGCAACGACCTCGACGGCCTCATCGACCGAGAACGCCTCGTTGGCATCGACCCAGAGACCCGCCGCCGATGCTTCTCTTACGGCCCGCAGCGTCTCGACGTCCTTCCATCCCCCGACCTTCACCTTCAGGATCGGGTACTCCCGCAGCCGCTGTGCATCGGCCACGGTCGTCTCCGTGTCGGCTATGCCCAGCGTGTAGGCCGAGACGGTTTCGGGCTTCGCGAGCCCGAGCAGGCGGTAGACGGGCACGCCGAGCCTCTTCGCCGCGAGGTCGTGCAGGGCATTGTCGAGGGCCGCGAGCGCCGACGGAGGAATCTGGCCGTTCTGAGCTAGGGTCCCCTCGATGTCCCAGGGGTCATCAACTTCTACGCTTTCTAAAGCCGCGGCGACGCCGGCAGCGTCCTGGCCGTAGTAACCAGTGGGCGCGGCTTCGCCCCTGCCCGCGACTCCATCGACTTCGATCTCGAAGATCATGCGCTCGAAGACGTCGGCCGAACTGCGGGCGATGGCGAAGGTACGCCGGGTGTGGACCTCCACGGTCTTTACTCTCGTCTGCAAGGCCCTCCCCTCCTCCACGCTCTCCGTGATCGCATTGTAGCGTCGGCGGTCAAGTCCGTCTCTCCGGCGCAGAGATTCTCCCACGCCGACGTGCCTGACTTCCCAGGCGTACCCGGTGGTACGGTTAAAGGTCGGGCCAGCGATGCAGCATGCCACGGCCTGTGCTTGTCGGCACTTCGCTCGGTTGTATCAGGTTCTCTTGAAGAGGATTTCGTCGAGGCCGAGGTGTCGTTCGGCCAGCGAGAAGTACAGCAGCGTCATGAGCCCTGCCTGCTTCCCCAGCGGAGAGCAGGTCTGTGCTATGGCGGTTGGCATGAGTTGGATCAGGTTTTGATCGCACCGGGTGTCGAAGTCGCCGAGGAGGCTGTAGCACCGATCGTGCTCCCGGCAGACGAGGTCAACCGCGTCTATCGGCAGGGTCTTCCAGGTTGGTTCGCCATGTCCGACCCCACAGTAATTGCCGTAAACCAGAAGGCTCAACGGCTTGACGTTCTGTGGTCGCCGGGCGGCCCGCTCTCGACTACGCTACCTCCTTTTGAAGCAGCTTGCAAAGGGGTTGAACCCCTTTGCAAGCTCTCAGCTAGTCAGCTCTTCAGCAGGTCAGTCATCGAGAAAGCTGACTGGCTGAAATGCTGGCCGCTCAGCTGGCCCTGATCTTGCGGTCCATCTGCGTAAGGAGCGTCTCGCGCTTCTTGTTGCGCTCCTCGTAATCTCGCACCAGCCGAACCTCTTCTACGGAGAGGTCGTTGAGGTGTTTGGAGGCCTCCTCGACGTTCATATCGTCGTAGCCGGGAACGGGGAAGACGGCCGTCTCCGCCGCGGAGCTCGCTGCGCCCACAGGGGCACCCGCCGCGGCGCCAGCGGCCCCAGTCACGGTGCCTACCAGGCCGGTGGCCGTCTCGGAGAGGGTACGCGCGCCCCTCCGAACGTTTCCGACGGCCTGATCGGTGCCGGCGCGGTAGCGGGAGAAGGCGTCGTCCAGGAACTGCGTGTAGGCTTCCACCGATTCGCGGGCGAACTCTTGTCCCGCCTCCTGTTGCCTGCTGGCCTGCTCGGAGAGCTGCTGGACGTTGGCGCGACCGGCCTCGGCCTGCTCCTTGAGGTTACCCTGCACGAGCTCGGAAAACTCCCGGGCGCGCTGTTGCTGGCGCTCGGCCGACTCGGCGGCCTGGCCGTAGACCAACCTGTACGAGTCAGCGAGGGTCTCGGCGAAATGCCGGGCAGCCTCGTTTACATCCTGCGCCTTCCCCTGGTCAACCACTTCCTCTACTCCTTCCGTGCGGATGTGCGCTTCGAACCCTTCGAGGCTTTCTACCCCGTTCGGGCGGGGATTACACGCGACGGTCTCTCGTCTGTGCACCCCGCTCGTTAAAACGGGGTTAAAACGATGAAGCCCGGGGGAGCAGCATTTATACTGGCCTCTGGCCGCATCTAAAGGGAGCAGGTGCTTTGGTAACCACTAAGGCGGAGATCCTGATAGTCGAGGACGACGAGGCGATCGTGGGTACGCTTGCCTACAACCTTTCCCGCAACGGCTTCGGGGTCAACCAGGCGACCAACGGCGCCGACGCCCTGCGGCTGGCGAGGAAGCAGAGACCCGACCTGATCCTGCTTGATATCATGCTCCCCGAGGAGTCCGGCATAGAGGTGTGCGAGAGTATCCGCGAGCGCGACCGGGGCGTGATGATAGTGATGATCACGGCCAAGGACGCCGAGGAGGACAAGGTCCGCGGCTTCGAGGCCGGCGCAGACGACTACGTGACCAAGCCTTTCGGCATGAAGGAGCTCGTCGCCCGCA
>JBKPOM010000007.1:0-15404 GCA_046733115.1 Actinomycetota bacterium
GCTTCCTCTACCCCGAAGAGGCGTCTCTGAAGGAGAAGATCGAGGCCATCGCCACCAAGGTGTACGGGGCGGACGGCGTCGAGTACGACCTGACCGCGAGCCGCCAGCTCGACTCCTACGAGAAGAACGGCTTCGGCAACCTGCCCATCTGCATGGCGAAGACGCATCTCTCCATCTCCTCGGATCCCTCCCTGAGGGGTGCGCCGAAGGGCTGGACCCTGCCGGTGCGCCAGGTTCGCGCTTCGGTGGGGGCCGGCTTCATCTACCCGATCTGCGGCGACATGCGCACCATGCCAGGCCTCAGCATCCACCCCGCCGCCCACGAAATAGACATAGACGAGGACGGTCAGATCGTCGGCCTGTTCTGAGAGGACATCCTGGTGCCCACACCGGAAAACATCGCTCCGGACTACCTGGACCTCCCGCTAGGAGAATTCCTCGACCGCGTGGCCTCCGACACTCCCGCTCCAGGCGGGGGCTCCGCGGCCGCCATAGCCGTCGCCCTCGCCGCAGGGTTGGCAGGCATGGCCGCCCGCCTGTCCACAGGCCAACTGTCCGACGCCCCGGAGCTGGCAGACCAGGCGGATGCCTCCAGGCACGGGGTCGCACCCCTCGCCAGGGCCGACGCGGAGTCCTACGGGCGAGTCCTCGACGCTTACCGCGAGTCCGACCCCGAGACGCGTATGGCGCGTGTCAGGGACGCGCTCTCGGGGGCCGCCGACGTGCCGCTAGCCGTGGCCGAGGCCGGGAGCGAGGTCGTCGCCATCGCGTCCCGGCTCGCTGAAGAGGGCAACCCCAACCTCGAAGGAGATGCGCTGGCGGCGGTTCTGCTGGCGGGCGCGGGGGTACGCGCGGCGGTGGCGTTGGTCAGGATCAACCTGTCCACAGCGAACGTGGACGATGATAGGCTCAAAAGGGCGAAAGGTCTCGCCGATACCACCGCAGCGGCTGTGGGCCGGGCCACGGAAGGGGACGGATGAACGCGATAGAAGCTTGCAGTATAATTTACAAACGATACGTTTGAGGGAAGGGTATTCAATGTTGGAGAGAAGGACGCCGTTCTACGACTTCCACCGCCGTTCGGCCAGGGATCTGGTCAAAGGCGGGGGAAACTTCATGTTTCCCACCTCCTACGCCTCCTCTCTGGAGGAGCACCTCAACGTGCGCAGGAACGTGGGGATGCAGGATCTCTCCACGATGGGCGAGGTGGACATCAAGGGGCCCGGTGCCGAGCGGCTGGTGAGGCGGCTGCTGGTTAACGAGGTTCAGGACATGGAGCCGGGGCAGCTAAGGTACTCGACCATGTGCAATGAGGAGGGTGGCATCGTAGACGACGTCACCTGCTACAAATTCGACGACGAGCACTTCATGATCGTCACCAGCTCCGGGCCGCGCCAGAAGGTTTACCGTTGGATCTCCGACCACGCCGTCGGCTCCAGCGCCTACGTGACCGACCTGACTGCGGCTATCGCCCTGCCCGTGGTCCAGGGACCGCGTTCGCGCGGCTTTCTCAAGACCGTGGTCGATGGTGTGGACCTCGATGAGCTGAGGTTCTTCCGGTTCGCGCCGTGCCGCATCGGGGACACGGAGTTGCTCATCTCGCGCTCGGGCTACACGGGCGAGCTCGGCTACGAGCTTTACACGCCCGCGGATCAGGCCTCCGCGCTGTGGGAGCATCTCCTGCAGGCGGGCCGCAGCTTCAACCTGAAGCCCTACGGTCTCGAGGCCATGCAGTCCCTGCGCATCGAGAAGTGCCTTCCCCTCTACGGCCCCGACATAAGCGAGGAAGAGACCCCCTTCCACGTGGGCCTCGGGCGCTGGGTCCGGTTCGACAAGCGCGACTTCGTCGGCCGCGAAGCCCTTCTGCGGGTGCAGGAGAGCGGCCTGGATAGGCGCTGGGTCGGCCTGACCCTGGAGAGCGAGGTTCCCGCCGCTGCCGGCGCCGGGGTCTACGGCATCGCCGACGTGGCCACCTTCAGGGACGTCGTGGAGACGGGAGCCGAAGCGGGCGAGCAGGAGGACGAGCTCATGCCCGGCGAGCAGCAGGTCGGGCGCGTCACCTCCAGCGCCATGGGGCATACCGTGGGCAGGATGCTGGCCATGGCCTACGTGGACACCGCCCACTCCTGGCCAGGCAACAACCTGGTCGTCGAGCTCGGCGGCCGGCCCATCCCCGCCAAAGTTGCTCAGACGCCCTTCTTCGACCCGGAGTTCGCCCGTGTCAGGGCGAGACCCCACGAGGACGACCGGCTCTCCGAGCTGGTCCCCGAACCGGCGCGGTTGACGAACGCCAGGGTGCCGGCGAGCCAGTCTCCCAATGGGAACACCAGAAGGTGAGCGTCCAGTACTCCGGTCGCTACGACGCCATCGTCGTCGGCGTGGGGGGGATGGGCAGCGCCACCGCCTACTACCTGGCCCGCAGGGGTAAGCGCGTGCTCGGCCTGGAGCGTTTCGGGATACCACATGCCATGGGCTCCTCGCATGGGCACACGCGCATCATCAGGCTCGCCTACTACGAGGACCCCTCCTACGTGCTGCTCCTCAGGCGCGCCTACGAGTTGTGGCGTGAGATCCAGGGCAAGGCCGGCGAGAAGCTCCTGCACGTCACGGGCTCCGTGGATGCGGGGCCAGGGGAGTCATGGGTCTTCAAGGGTTCTTGGGAGTCCTGCAAGCTCCACGACCTACCGCACGAGGTACTGACTGGCGCGGAGCTCGGGCGGCGCCATCCGGGCTACCACCTGCCCCCCGAACACCTCGCGCTTCTCCAGCCCGAGGGAGGTTTCCTCGCGCCGGAGCGGTGCATCATATCTTACGTGATGGCGGCGCAGTCCCTGGGCGCCGAGATCCACGGCCACGAGCAAGTGTTGGAGTGGACACCGCTGGAGGGTGGCGTGCGCGTCCGCACCGACCGCGGCACGTACGAGGCCGACAGGCTCGTGATGACCGCCGGTGCCTGGAACGGGGATCTCCTGGACGTTTTGAGTGGGCTCGCCGTGCCCGAGAGGCAGGTCCTGGCGTGGTTGCAGCCGGCGAGGCCGGAACTCTTTCGGCCTGACAACTTCCCTGTCTTCAACCTGCTCGTAGACGAGGGCCGCTTCTACGGCTTCCCCGTCTTCGGCGTGCCCGGCTTCAAGTTCGGCAAGTACTTCCACCTGAACGAGACCGGCCGTGCCGACGAGATCGACCGCCAGCCTCACGACCACGACGAGCAACTCCTCCGGAGCTTCGCCGAACGATACTTTCCCGACGGCTGCGGCCCCACCATGGACCTGCAGACCTGCATGTTCACCAACACCCCTGACCATCACTTCGTCATCGACGTGCACCCCGACTATCCACAGGTCTCTATAGCATCACCCTGCTCGGGACACGGTTTCAAGTTCGCCAGCGTCGTTGGTGAGATCATGGCCGACCTGGCAGAGAAGGGCTTCACCCGCCACGACATAAGCCTCTTCCGTCTCGACCGGCTGAGGCAACGCGACAGCCATCGGTCAGGCCAACAGGTCACCAGCAGGCAAGCGGCGGAGCAGACCGACGGCCGTCCTCGCTCCTTCGAGAGGATGGGGGATATAAAGACGTTCTGGTAGCCGCCCCACGCGCTAACCCGAGATTGAGCCGGGATACGGAAGGTAGTGTAGGATCTGCGCTAATGTGCGCCGTAGTCCGCAGGAGCCCCTCGGTACAGTCGGTCGACAGGGCCATAACCGTTATGGAGTTCCTGTCGCGCCGAGGGTGGTCGGGCGTGACCGAGGTTTCCAGGGAGCTGGATATCCACAAGTCCACCGCCTACCGGCTGCTCACGACGCTGAGGGACCGGGGGCTGGTCGAGCAGGACGCCGCGACCGAGAAGTACAGGCTGGGCTTCGGTCTGGTCGTACTCGCGAGGACGGTGAGCGCCGACCTCGACATCCTTCGCTGCGCCAAGCCTCTCTGCGAGCTCTTGAGCGAGCGTACCGGGGAGACCGTCACCGTCGCGGTCCTCGAGGGCGATGATGCGGTCGTCATCCACCAGAGCATCTCGCGGGCCTCCGCCCTCAGCGTGGACTGGACTGGACGTCACACCCCATTGCACGCCACGGCGGCGGGCAAGATATTTCTGGTCTACATGCCGGAGGATCAACTACTGCGTATCCTGGCAGGATCGCTGGAGCGCTTTACCGAGAACACCATCGTGGACCCGGCGAGCCTGAGAGACCACATAAGCCGGATTCGGGACGAAGGCTGCGGCTACACCGTCGAGGAACTGGAGACGGGGTTGAACGCGATCGGGGCGCCGATCCGCTCCGCCGAGGGCACGGTCGTGGGCGCGGTGAGCGTGTCGGGACCGGCCTTCCGTTTGTCGCCCGCCGATCTGCCCAATACCGGCGAACTGGTCAAAAGGGCCGCCACCGAGATCTCTCGATGCCTGGGGTTACAGGGTTGAACTACTGGCCGGGCTGATCTCCACCGCGTATCGAAACGGAGAGCGGCGAACGCTTCGCTACAAGCTAGAAACCTTAGAGCGGTTTGCGAAGGGGTTGAGCCCCTTTGCAAGCCGTCAGCGGCCGGCTTTCGGCCGTCAGCAAGAACAACAGCGGGTTGCATCGATACTGACCTGCCCGCGGGTTGACGCAACTTCGGCCTATCAGACAGGCCCCTCATCGAGACCACAAATGTGCATCATGCGATGTGGGTCATGTCCACTGGAACCTGCTGAAAAGGCTGATAGCTGACGGCCGAAAGCCGAATGCGCGATTCGCAGAGGGTCAATGCCTCTGCGAATCGCTTTAGAGGAACCTTGCGTTCCAACGATAGTAAGCATCGGTCACGGGGAAAGGGGACAGCGTGAGCCGTTACGAGGACTTCGGGAGCAGCCTGCGCGACCTTCCGAGGCCGAGGGACGCGGCGTTATGCGTGCCTGGGTCTGATCTCGCCTTCCTCGAAGCGCATCGGTCGTGGATCCTCCAAACTCTCCAGCCGCTCGTCACCTTCGACCTCGCCGAGCAGCGCTTCGGATACCCAGAGTCTTCCTAGCTTGAGTGTGTTCTCTATCCTGACCAGTCGTGCATCCCGCGGTTCTACGCCGGCGCACATGGTGAGGGCCGCTGCTACCGCCATCTCGTCTGTGGGCATGACCATGGGCGTCTTTACGGGTGCAGGCGTGGTCGAGGTGAGGGCGTTCATGTAGGTGGACGGGCGATCAACGGATGCGGCGAGGCGTTCGGGGATGACGTCGGCCATGCCGACGCCGTTGGCGTTGCCGCCGGTCTCCTCGGTCAGGCCGAGATAGACCATGCGCTCGACGGAAGGGCCGCCCGAGGCAGCGGTGGTCGGGTAGCGGCCCGTGACGTTCGGGTCGGCGCCGTCGCCCGAGATGTTCTTCCCGATCTCATCGACAACGAGAACGTCGATGTCGTCGAACGGAAGCCGCGCGAGGTTACGTTTGGCTTCTTCTAGTAGCGGTGCTTCGGCCTCCTCCAGTTCTCCGGCAGGAATGGCGACTACTTTGCACGGCTCTTCGTCGGCGTTCTCGACGGTGGCGAGGCCGAAGGCGACCTTGCCGCTCCCGACGGCGACTCGGGCCGCCTCCGGGATGGTCTTGTGGATCATCTCCCAGCCCGCGGAGTGGATGGAGTGCGCCCCCCGCTGCTTGCCGAGCCCGATGGCGAGCATCTTGGTCGGCCCGCTCTCCACCGTCCCCCTGAACGCCGTGTGCGGCTTGACCCTGTTGGCGACCACGACCGAGTCGGCCTCGTAAGCGTTGCGGTCCATGAAGACGGCCACGCCAGAGGGTGTCTCCCCGATCCTGACGGCCTCCATCGTCGCCCGCACGGGACACCCGACGCTCTCCTCGCTCACGCCAAGGTGCGAGAGCACCAGCGCCTGACCCTCAGCGGTCGATGCGCCGTGGCTGCCCATCGCGGGCACCACGAACGGCTCGGCTCCGGTTTCCTTCAGGGCCTCGACGAGAGCCGCGACGATCTCCCCGATCCCGGCCACACCCCGGCTCCCGACGCCGATGGCCACCGAGCCCGACGGCAACTCCACGGCCTCAAGCGCCTCGCGGACACTATCGCGGATGCTCACAAGCGCGCGCGGAGTATCTATCCGCTGGCCGACGAGCGCGACGCTCGGGAGCTCGACGGAACGCAGGACCTCCCGTATCTCATCGTAGACGGGGTTTTCTGTCTGCACCGCATCACCTCCGTAGAGACCTCTCCTGCAACAGCGAAGATAGTTAACCGGCTAACTACCCCGTTCGAACCTGGGCAGCCCGTCATCGACGCCTTCCCAGGCGAGTTTGTCTTCCAGCCAGATGTGGCGTGCGGGAGGGAACTCGTCGGGGAGGTCCAGGCTCGCGGTGGTCACGTCGATGCAGTCGGGCTCTTCGTCATGCCTGTAGGTGAGCGACGTGCCGCAACCCTGGCAGAAGGTCCTGCTAACCGCATCCGAAGAACGGAAATCGGCGGGCTCGCCTACGACAAAAGAGAATCTTCTGTAGGGGAAAGAAAGCCAGGTGACCGACTGTGCTCCCGAGGTCCTGCGGCACGAGACGCAGTGGCAGATCGCGGACCGCAGGGGCTCCCCCGACACCCTGTATCTCACCCTGCCGCAGAAACACCCACCCTCGTGGGGACCACCGGCCATCGCGTCTCCCCTTCTGGCTACCAGCGACCATTGTAAAGCAGCTCGCAAAGAGGTTGAACCTTTTTGTAAGCTGTCAGCCGGTCAGCATGTTAGCATCTTGCTCTTGCTAACATGCTGGGAAGTCAGCCGGGGTTGGGATGGGCGGTCCGCGCGGCCGGGTCTGCGACCACGAGTTGCAGTTTGCCGCCCGCCGAACGTGCCAGCTTCTCGCGACGCTCCACCGAGACGCGCGGTTCTCTGACACCCAGTTCCGCGAGCTTCCGCGAGATGGCTTCGCGCAATCTCCCTCCCAACTCGCCGACGGCGAAGGGGCGCGGCACGACCAGGATGCGCACGCTATCTCGCTCCTGGATCACCTGGAACTCGCGCACCTCCCGGTCGCGCGCCACGACTCCGAACTGGAGGGGATGGACCATCATCTCGTCCCCGTGCCGGGCCGGGAAGAACAGCACGTCGCCGGTGCGACCTTCTACGGCGCGCGTGCGGATCAGGGTTCGTCTGCACGGGCAGGACTCGGGGTCGAGCGTGACGGCGTCCGACACTTCCAGGCGGATGATCGGCTGCACCAGGTTGTGGAAGCTCGTGACCAGCAGGCGCGTGCCCGGTTCCCCGGCAGGCACGGGCAGCGCGTCGTCCACGTTCTCGACGAGCGTGACATCCTCGAAGAGGTGTATCCCCTGATGGTGTTCGCACTCGCCCCCCAGAGCCCTTCGGTAGTGCCGTAGAGGTCGAAAGGATGCACGCCGAACGCCTCCACGATGCGCCCGGTCATCTCCGGGGTGCGCAGTTCGCTGCTCGTGGACATTCCCCCAAGCGTGAGCCGGAGGCGCCCGGCGAGCTGCTCCTCGGCGAGCCGCGTCGCCATCGACGGATAGGCGGACAGGAAGTCGGGTTGGAAGCGGTTGAGCATGCCCACCAGTTGCTCGACCGGCTGCGTTACGGAAAGGCCAAGGACCCAGTGTACCCCGACCGAGATGCTGGCGGAGATCTGCCGGGTCATGTGCGTGGGGGAGACGCCCACGATGGCCGCGACCCGCAGCCGGCGGGGGAGCCTGGGCCGAACCCCGGCCATCTCGCTGCAGCGAAGGAATGGGCAATCATGATTCTCCACTCCGACCGATCGAACACGAAGAGCCCCTTGCGTACGGAAGAGCCGCTCGTGATCATGACCCGGTAGCGGTCGAGATAAAGCTCGTCCCGATCGAGACCTTCGACCCACCCCAGCAGCGCGTCCCTGCGCAGGCGCATATCCGTCACCAACTCGTCGAAATGCTCCATCCTCTCGGACTTGTCCATCACCGGCAGGCGCGAGAGCTCGACGGTGCCTTCGCCGACAAACCCAGCAAGACGCTCACGATAGAACTGCGAGTGCGCGGCCACGTGGCGCACGACCGACTCGAGGCGCTGCTGCTGGTAATGCCTTAGTTCCTCCCGCGGTTGGCGTTCGTGCTTCGCAAACTCGCGTTGGAGCCGCAATCTCCAGGCGAAATCGGCCAGACGACGGCGGTAGCCGATCTTCATCGCTACTCCTTTCGATCCTCCGAAGCGCCCACGAAACCGCCACGCTCTAGGTCCTCGAGCACGAGTCGCACCATCCGCGCCCCTAGCCCCCCGTCCACCGCATCGGGCTGCGTCAGCCGCTCAAGCGAGAGGCCGCGCACCATGGCGTTCATCGCCACGTTGAGGCTGCGCGCCTCGACCGGAATCGAGATCCCACGCTCCCCCGCGAAACGCTCGAGCGCCGCGGCCATCGGCTCCAACGCGCGCCCGTGGATCTTTGCGAAACGATCGCGCAGCTCGGGGCGACGCACCACGTGCGCCCAGAACTCGAAGAAGACCGCGAGCCAGCCGTCGTCCGCACCGCCGCGCCGCCGCGCCGCCTCAGAAGCCAGAAGCTCGAGACCCGCTGCGGGTCCGTTCTCGCTGAGGACCTCCTCGATCCCGGCAAGCGCCCATTCGGCCCGCCGCTCGTAGACCGCGAAGAACAGATCCTCCTTCGACGCGAAGTTCGAGTACACTGCCCCCTTCGTGCAGCCGGCCTCGAAGGCGATCTCATCCACCGTGCTCGCGTGGAAGCCCCGCTCAGTGAAGAGGCGCTCGGCCGCCGAGATCAACCCCTCACACGTCCGCTCGCGCTTCTGAGCCCGTGTGAGACGTTCTTTCATACCAACGGTATGTTAATACCAATGGTATCTCAAAGTTAAGCCTAGGTATTCGCGGGAAAGATCTGTCGTTGCGTGTCTTGATAATTCGGTTGGTATACTGGCTCCCGGACTCGGGAAGGTTCGATGGAAGGGGATCTGGCTGGTGAGGGTGGCATTGTTCGTACCGTGTTACGTAGACCTGATCAGGCCGGAGGTAGGCGTAAGCGTGGTGCGCGTCTTGCGCAAGCTTAGTCTGGATGTAGTCTATCCGGAAGGCCAGACCTGCTGCGGTCAACCCGCCTTCAACTCTGGCTTCTTCGACGAAGCCCGCGCCGTGGGACGCCACTTCCTCGACGTTTTCGAGAAAGAACGTTTCGACTACGTGGTCTGTCCCTCGGGGTCCTGCACCACCATGGTCTCCCACTACTACCCCTTCATCTTCAAGGACCTACCAGAAGAGCGCGAGCGTTCAGAGGCCCTCGCCGGACGCGTCAGGGAGTTCTCGGACTTCCTGGTCAACGTGATGGGCGCGGGGGACCTCGGGGCACATCTCGAAGGGAAGACCGTCTTCCACTGCGGGTGCCACCAGCGGCGCGAGCTGGGGATTCTCGATGAGCCGCGCGGGCTGCTCGCGAACGTCGGTGGGCTAGAACTCGTGGATTGGGAGAACGAGGAGCTGTGTTGCGGGTTCGGGGGGACGTTTGCGGTGAAGATGCCCGACGTTTCGACCGCGATGGCGGACGAGAAGATAAAAGCGTTGGAGCAGAGCGGGGCTGACACCCTGATCTCAGGCGACTCCAGTTGCCTTATGCACCTGGAAGGACGCCTGAGGCGCACCGGACACGGCACCCGCGTCCTCCATCTCGCTCAGGTGCTCGACAACGGAAAGGCTGGTTGAGATCTTGGAGACCGGAAAGCCGGCCCGCAGGCGCGAGACGGACGATCGTCGCGACGAAGGACTACCCAGCGGGGTCGAGGGCTTCAACGACAGGGCGCGCAGGGCCGTCGCGGACCAGCAACTCCACGACTCCATAGAGCTGTTTACCCACAAGTCTGTCGCCGGGCGCAACGCGGTCCTGGACGCCCTGCCCGAGGCGCCCGGGCTCAGGGAGCGGGCGTATCGAATAAAGCAGGAGACGATGGCTCATCTCGACCGCTACCTGGGCCAGATGGCCGACGCCGTCGAGGCGCGCGGCGGCAACGTCTTCTTCGCAACGGATGGCGAGGACGTTGTTCGCTACATAGGCGACCTCGCGCGGAGCAGGGACGCGAGGGTTGTCACCAAGTCAAAGAGCATGGCGACCGAGGAAATAGAGCTGAACAGGCGCCTTGAGGAAGACTACGGCGACCTTGACCTGGAGATCGTGGAGACAGATCTCGGGGAGTGGATCGCACAGCTCGCCGGCGACACGCCCTCGCACATCGTGGGCCCGATCCTGCACATGAACCGCAAACGCATAACGGAGGTTCTCTCCCGGACGGCGGGAGAAGAGCTCCCGCCAGATGTCGAAGCCCTGGGCTCCTTCGCCCGCAAACGCCTGCGCGAGAAGTTCCTGACCGCCGACATCGGCATAACGGGCGCCAACTTCGGGGTCGCCGAGACGGGGACCGTCGTTACCGTCACCAACGAAGGCAACGCCAGGCTCGTCACCAGCGTCCCCCCGGTCCACGTCGTCGTGATGGGGATAGAGAAGCTGCTCCCACGCTTCGAGGACCTCTCGGTCTTCGTCAGGCTACTGGCACGCAGCGGCACGGGACAGAAGCTGACGGTCTACACCAACTTCATCACGGGGCCGCGGCAGATGGGGGAGCTGGACGGGGCGGAGGAACTACACCTCATCCTCATGGACAACGGTCGATCCAAGCTGCTCGGCACGGAGTTCGAGGAGGCTCTGTACTGCATCCGTTGTGGCGCCTGCCTGAACGTCTGCCCGGTCTACCGCCAGACCGGCGGCCACGCCTACGGCTCGACGTACTCCGGCCCGATCGGGGCCGTCATAACACCGCTCCTCAAAGGCCACGACGAGGCGAAAGACTTGCCTCACGCTTCGAGCCTCTGCGGGGCTTGTTGGGAGGCCTGTCCCGTCGGCATCCCGCTGCACGACCTGCTGTTGAAGCTCCGTAACCAGCAGGTCAAGGAAGGGCTGACAGGGAAAGGGCAGGAGATCGCCTTCAAGGGCTTCGAGAGCACTATGAAGCGGCCCGTTCTCTACAACATTTCCGCCAGAGCAGGCCGTCTGGCACAGAAACCGTTGGAGAAGAACGGCGCCGTGAGACCGCTTCCGGGGCCTTTGAGTGCCTGGACGAATTCGCGCGAGCTGCCGCCACTCGCCGCGAAGTCCTTCCGCGAGTTGTGGAAAGAGGGGATCTAGGTGTCTGGCAGGGCCGAATTCCTCGCCTCCATCCGCCACCGCACCCAGGCGGGACGCTACAAACCGACCAACGCTCCCGACGTCGCCTGGACCGGAGAGTCCCGCGAGGGCGAGTCGATTGGAGATCCCCCGGCATGCTTCATCGAAGAACTGGAAGCCCTAGGCGGCCACGGCAAGAGGGTCGGAAGGAAGGAAGAGGCTCGCGAGTACGTGCTCGAGTTGGCCCGCGAGAGGGAGGCAGGGCTACTCGTCCGGTGGGACGTCGATGAGCTCGAAGCGCTCGGGGTGGACGTTCCGTTGAACGACGCTGGCATCGAGGTGGTCGTGTGGCGGGACCTCGTGGACTTCAGGGAGATCGCGAGCAAAGCCGACATCGGGCTCTCCACGGCGGCGTGGGCCATAGCGGAGACGGGAACTTTGGTTCTCGAAGGCGGTCCTGGGATGGGCCGCAGTGCCACGCTGCTGCCGCAGACCTACGTTGCCGTAGTTCCTGTGGAGAGGATCTTACGTACCGTCCCGGAGGCCATCGAGAAGTACGCTGGCGTCGGCAATGGTCTGCCTGCCAACGTGTGTTTCCACACGGGGCCGAGCCGGTCTGGAGACATCGAGATGGCGCTCTTCGTCGGGATGCACGGACCTGGTGACGTGCATGTCATCCTGGTCGGCTGAGGGCTCTGAGGTGTTTCAGGTGCTGCGGGACAGTCTTCTGTAGAGCTTGGTAAGGGGCATTGCGCTTATCCCGTGGACCACCACGGAGGCGCAGATAACAAGGCTGCCTATCACCCAAACTGCCTCGATGCCGATCTCCTCAAACGAGACGCCGTCTTCGACGCGCCCGAACCGACCGCAAGGACGCAGCTCGACGCACGGGTCGTTGCGCAGCCGCTTCACCTTGCCGCTCGCTTGCGGGGTGAACATGACCAGGGCATCGGCGTCGCGCGCGACCCACATCGGGCTAGAGACGCGCACGCCCGACCTGCGAAACGTGGAGAGGGAAACAAACTCCTCGTCGCCCAGGGCGGCGAAAGCGGGGTCGTTAGAGGTGTCCTCGTGGTGGGCGCGGGTGGTGGTCATGGTAGGAGTCCTCCCAATAAGGGGCGTGTCAAGGCTTGCCGGTGACGGCCGCACCCGCTGTATACGCTCCTGGCGCGCACTTGCCGGTGAGTACGATTACTGGCCTATTCGCCCGACTGCCCGGAGTAGACCTTCTCCGAAGCTCGCGGTAGCAAGCGACCCATCGGGCGCGGCGGCGAGCATCCGACTACGACATGGCGTCACCCTTCGGCATCGAAACGCGGCGACTAAGTAGCGTTCGTTTCAGCGTTGTGCATCGAGGCGTTGCGGGTCGTGACTGCGCAAGCGCCCGAGAAATCTTGGCTCATCGGACCGGCGCTCGACCGAACTTCGCCTGAACGGAGTTCTCGGAAGTTCCTTATTAGGAAAGGTGCGCATCCCACGCTCTTGGTCGGCACGTTTTTGCCTCGGGGCAGCGGGTAGGGCATACGTATCGCCACACGCGATGTCATTTGTAGGCAGAGGATTCTCTACGAAGGCGCCAAGGAGGCAACGAGAGGGTGAACCGAAGGCGAGAGACACGAACCGGGCTCTGGAAGAAGAAACCCGCAGGCTCAAGCAGGGGGCGCATAGGTACCGCAGGCGGGAGGCCCTTACCCGTCGCGACCGGCGTAGGGAGAGGGACCTATTGGTCGAGCAGCTCAAGAAGGGGCAGCCTAGCGACTAACGTTTAGAGGCCACGGATGTTTAGCTGCGCCCGGTGCGTGGCTAAACGAACATGTTTGGAACTGGACGCGACCACTACCGACGGAGGTGTCGATAAGTGGCCACGACCACGATGACCAAGGCCATGACCGAGGCGTACTTCGAGGACCTGGGCACGATCGCCGAGTCCAACGCCAAGAGCGCCCAGCAAAGCGCCAGGATAGCCACCGATTACTGGGTCGCCTCCCGCGAGAGGAACAACGAGCTCGCCCGGGAGATCGCTCGGTCCGTTACGGAGGGCATGAGGCGTCAGGCGGACGCCAACGAGGAGTTCACCAGCAAGATCTTCGAGATCCTCGAGGAACGAGACGAAGCCCATAAGCGCTTCTTCGAGTAGTGGGCCGAGGCGTTCGCCAGCGTGCCTTTCGACTATGCTCGGCAGGGCACGCGCGAGGCGCAGAAGAGCGCCAATAGCGGCGTCGGCACGACTTCCGTGAACGGGGGCTTCCCGATCGCCGGCTAGGAGGAGTTGAGCGTGGAAGAGATCTCGGGTCGGCTAGAGAGACCCTAAGCGATGCTCAGATAAAGCAGGTTAGGGATCACGAGCGGCGCACCAAGAACCGCAAGAGCCTGATGGAGCAGTTCGACCGCAAGCTCAGAGTAGTCTTCTAGCAGATAAGATCGAATCGGTACTCTCAAGGACTGGGTCCCTAGGGACCCAGCCCCTTCTCTTGCCCCTATTCACCAGAGTGCGTGGAAGGGGTTTTCTCCGAAGCTCGTGAGGAGCACTCTTAGAAGTAAAGCAAAAATCCTACAGAGAAGGCGATGGCTAGGGCAAGTCTCTCTAGTCACCGTGCAAAGCCCGACCTGGCGATATGGGCACACCAGGCCAGACAAATAAGCGGCTAGGAGCTGGAAGCCTATCGTAGAGGCTAAAGAAACCAGCGTTCTAGTCACCTTCCCCACAGTATGATACGTTACAATACTATGTTATGTGCTTGAAGATACATGGTGCTGTAGGATACAGCACGTTCGGGCCGCCACCATTAACATGTCCCGGAAACAAGAATTCGGCTTGGTAGAGGCTCAGAACTTTGTCCTTACTATATGGGCACCTGGGGCAGAGGGAGCCAGTGGTGCAACCGGCTACTTTGGATCGTCGTGATCCTTAAAGGCCGGTTGTTTGTTTAGGATCCGGTCGGGGCATCCCCCCTCCGTCCCGATCGGATCGTCTCATCAACCGGACCGGGGCTTTCGGGTTCCGGCCCTCAACTAAAGCCTGCAATGATGGCTGGGTGACGATAGGTTAGGCGGGGAAGGCAAGGATTGGGTCCTCGGCAGCAATGCGCACCGAGCCTTCGGAGGAGATAAGAACCTGATGGGAGGGCCCGGCAACGATTTCGTCAACGGTGGCAAAGGCTCCGACAACATACCTGCGGTCAAGAAGGACATTGTCTTACGCGGCGATAGCCGCGCCCAGGTGCTCGCCGGTAGAGCAGATGTGTTCGCACCCGACTGCGAGAGGATGGTAGTCGTCCACGGTTCTCTAAAACGGTAGTCAATGAAATTGGAGCACCCCTCCGAGGTCTGCTTTTATGCATAGCGCGCCGTAAGCTTCGGAACGCCCGACATGCCCCCGCCAGGCCTGGGAAGCAGCATAGCTCCAATATCACTGCACAACGCTATAGAAAGGGGCTTTCTCCGAAGTTCGTTTGTAGGATCTTGCATATCCCCGGTCCTATAGGGGGTAGGGGGTCTCTCACGAGAGCGTGAAGCATAGAAGCCAACACTAGATGTTGTGGTGCTGGATAGATATGCAGGGAGACGAATAGCCTCCGGGCCGTTCGGGGGTGCTGGACCGGGGACTACGTGAGGAGTACGAGGACTGGCTCAAAGACAAAGGGGGCAGCAAGGAGGACGGCCACGACGGGCTAGAGCGCGTACGAGTCCCCCAGGCCAGGGGAATCACCCTAGCACCTGGCGATTAAGTCAGAGGCAATCTCGGCGGACTTCCCAAAATAGACTAAGGACCACGAGGTGCGGATCGAGGCCCAACGAACGGATAAGGAGCTCGGCGGCCTCGCAAAAAACACGCCGATTTGACCAAATGTCGTATCAAATCCGCATTCATTGCTAGAACGAGGGGTAGAGCCCTCCAATACTCGCGCGACGCCAGGGGTTAAGAGTAAAATGATTTCGAGGGCGGGACCACCATGCACCGCCTAGGGACCCTAATCCCCCTCCAGGGACCCGAGGGGCTGCATCCATGAACCCGCCCTCATGCCTACCAGGCTACACCCCAGCCCACCCGACGCAAGGTCACGCACCCTCACCTCATCTCTGAAGACCAGGTTTAGAGTTGTAAAGTCGAGGTTTAGAGTTGTTAAGCCGCATACCTCCGCCCGGACCCCTACCTTAATCCCTTAGAGCCTGTTTGGTAAGGGTGAGGGTTAAACCTTTTTGGCGTTCTCTGGCGTACGCGGAGGACCCCTCTGAAGGCTCTCTTTGCTAGAAACGCTTCGAAAACCGAAGAAACCGCCGC
>JBKPOM010000008.1:0-6389 GCA_046733115.1 Actinomycetota bacterium
ACCCACATAACCTCGCGCTCCACGCTCGACCTCCACACCCTCGACTCTGTCGCATATGTTTACAGTGTAGGGGAAGCCGGCAAGAACCACAGAACGTTGTGCAGCTCCGTCAGTGAGTCGATCTCTGGTCTAATTCGTTCCGCGCATCGGCCGTCTCGGGGTTTCCCAGCAAGAACAAACGCGGAGGTAGCACTCACTGCAGGAGCGATCTGCCATGCTAATCCCTGGCGAACTTGCCTTACACCGGCTTGGGGAATTTACTGCAACAGTACTGCAACCGGGCTGGCACACGCTGGTACGCTGCGGACAAATGCATCCCTCGGAATTGTCGAAAACCCCCTAAATAAGTCAAATAACCGGACATGCCGGGACAGCCTATAAGGAGTTGCATCGGATTGTGACTCTAGAGAAGGTCGCGGGTTCGAGCCCCGTCGGTCACCCTCGATTTTGCAGGTAATACAAAAGGCCCGGATATTCCTTCGCTAGGAACTTGGGCAAGGGTTCTTGGAAGACCTGGGTATCCTGCTTTTCGCTTACCACGACCTGAGCGTCTGCTTCGCCGTGACAAGCTCGTTGAGCCTCTGGATTCCCTCAACGACTCTCTCAGAGTCCTGGGTCGGCTATCCTATGATATAGGCACAAGCCAGGTAACCTGTTCCCCGTAGCGGGTTTTGTGGTCAGCTGCGAACGCTAAAGAGGAAGTTTGATGGATTCGGTCACCGAGGTGGTGGTTGTGGGGGCAGGTCCGACCGGCTTGATGCTCGCCGGCGACCTTGCCAGAGCTGGCGTCGGCTGCACGGTACTGGAGCGCCGTGCCGAGGAGTCCAACCTCACCCGCGCGTTCGCCGTGCACGCCCGAACGCTGGAGCTGCTCGATGCGCGGGGCCTCGCTGATGACCTGGTGGCCACCGGCGTCCGGGTTGGTGCGCTACGCCTGTTCGGCCAGCTCGAGGTGGACCTCTCCCGGCTGCCCACCAGATTCCCGTACGTGCTGGTTACCCCGCAGTACAACACCGAAGGGGTGCTCGAGGCGTATGCTAGTGCACTCGGGGCGCAGATCGTGCGTGGTGCGGATGTGGTCGATCTGCGTCAGGACACCGATGGTGTCGAGCTGGAGGTGCAGTATGAGGACGGGACCTTGGCCACGCGGCGGGCAACGTACGCCGTCGGTGCCGATGGGGTGGGCAGCCCAGTTCGCCAGTCCCTCGGCCTGCCGTTCCCGGGTCACTCCGCCGTGCAGTCGGTGATGCTGGCCGACGTGCGACTCAGCGACGCGCCGGAGGAAGGGCTGACCGTCAACGCGGCCGGTGACGGCTTTTCGTTCCTTGCCCCGTTCGGCGACGGGTGGTATCGGGTCATCGCCTGGGACCGGCGCCGGCAGCTGCCCGACGACGCGCCGGTCGAGCTGGAGGAGATCCGCGATATTACTCAGCGCGTGCTAGGCACCGACTACGGCATGCACGACCCCCGCTGGATGTCTCGGTTCCACAGCGACGAGCGCCAGGTCACGAAGTACCGGGTCGGGCGGGTGTTCCTCGCTGGGGACGCTGCACATTGTCACTCTCCGGCCGGAGGTCAGGGCATGAATGCTGGTCTGCAGGACGCAGCTAACCTCGGATGGAAGCTCGCGGCCGCCGTGCACGGCTGGGCGCCGGACGGCCTACTCGACAGCTACCACACCGAGCGATATCCTATCGGGCGCGCCGTAGTGCGCGGCAGCGGTGAACTGCTGCGGCTCGCTCTGGCCCAATCGCGGGTCACCCGTACGGCTCGCTGGTTGCTTGCCAACGTCGTGGGCTGGTTTGGCTCGCCTCCCGCCATAGTGAGCCGGGCAATTTCCGGCATTGGCATCGCATACGCTACGCCCCGCGGCGAGCACCGCCTAGCCGGACGGCGGGCGCCAGATATCCGGTTGGCGCCCGGGAAATCCGATAAGACGCGGCTGTATGAGATCTTGCGAGATGGCAGGTTCGTGCTCCTCACACCCGCGGGCGCGGGCGCTGCCATCGGGCGCAGATGGACCGGCCGGGTCGACCTGGCGACTCCTGCCGACGCGACCGTTCCGATAATGTTGGTACGCCCAGACGGGTACGTCGCCTGGGCCACCGATGAGACCGCACCCGCAAGCCGGGATGAGGCGTTGCGTACGGCACTGACTCGCTGGTGCGGCCAGCCTACCGGTATGTAGCACACAGGAGGCAACTGGCTGCGCAGCCGGTTGCCTCCTCCTCGCTGGCGCGCATGGTTTCTTCGCTCTCGCAGAGGGTTATAGAAAGCGCCTTGCCGCTCTGGCGGTCTCCGAGGGTAATGATCCCTTTGAACCCTTCGTTCTGCTTGGCCTGTGGCAGTGACCTATTCACGAAGTACATAGAAGATGTGTTCTCCGAAGTTCGTTTGCAGCATCCTGCGTAGATCGACGCCGCCGGAGCTCTTGAGAGCCCTTCTGAGACCTCCGTACCCGGCGGCGTGGGTCTACATGCTGTAGTGCCGGATAGATATGTGCCACGGTGGATATCTCGTAGTAACTGCGTTTAGTAACTACGTAAGCGAGGACAGGTCGCCGTAGGGCTTCTTTGCTGGTTCTACCTCTCCGTGGCGGGACCCCAAACCACGCGGACGACCTCGGGAACACTCCTGCACAAGGAGCAAGGTCCGGGTTTTAGGGCTCCTCGGCGGTAAACTCGAGCATCCCGCTATGAGACATCTAGCCCACCCCGAGGGCGGCCTACGTTCGCACTTCGAGCACGGCCCCTCTCTACGGCCTCCAGCTTCGCTCTGCGACGCTTCAGGCTACGCCACTTGTTTGCTCTTCTGCGTTGTTGCTGCGGGTCTTGCTCTGAGGGTGCCCTTTACTGCAACCGTACTGCAACCGGGCTAGTACACGGCGGACAAAGGTAGTCCCTAGAATTGCCGAAAACCCCCTAAAACAGCCCAATTAGCGGACACACCAGGACGGGCTAGAACGGACGACATCGGATTGTGGCTCAAGAGAAGGTCGCGGGTTCGAGCCCCGACGGTCACCCCACGATTTGCAGGTAAAACGGGAAAACAATGGAGGCCCGGCACTCGTACTGGCCCTTCGAAATAGTCGACGGCGAGGGAGCCCCCCGGCACCTCCCAGCGGTTGACGCTCCGAGTGGGTGGCACGGGGCTGACTTTTGTAAGAGTATGAGTGCAGGGAAAGCAGTGCGGCGAAAACCGCGAGGAGTAACAGAATGCCGCGAGAGTATGTTATCGGCATAGATCCGTTCAAGCCGCTGAGGTAGGAGACGGGGTGCCTGGCAAGATGAACATGGTACTCGCACAACTCAGGCCGGCGCCGCGGAATACATCGCGAAACCTGGAGACCGTGAGGAAAATCGTCGCGGAGAGCGGTGACGTCGACCTGGTCGTCTTCCCGGAGCTGTTCCTTAGCGGATACACGACGAGCAAGCCGGAGGAGCTGGCTCTAGATCTAGAGGGGTCGGAGATGGACGCCATCGCGCGTCTCGCCAGGGAGAACTCAACCGCCGTGATCCTCGGCGTCCCGGAGCGCGCTCCGGCGGGTATCGCCAACTCGGCCGTCTGCGTCGACCGGTACGGCGACATCACGGGCTCATACCGGAAGACACACCTGTTCGGTAGTGAACGGCGCGCCTACGTCGCCGGTAACGAACTATTGATCGTCGACCTCGATGGTGTAAGGGCGGGGATCATGATCTGCTTCGACGTGGAATTCCCCGAGGCGGCGAGGACCCTGGTGAAGACCGGCGCGAACCTCCTCGTGACGATCTCTGCGAACATGGATCCCTTCGGACGCGACCACGACGTGTTCGCCACAGCCCGCGCCCTCGAGAATAGCGTCCCACTCCTCTACGTCAACCAGGTCGGGAGGGGAGAGGCGTTCAACTTCGCCGGCGGCACGATGATCGTCTCCGCAGACGGTGACCGCCTGGCCGAAGCCGGCGCCACGAAGGAGAAGGTGATCCGTCACCAACTGGACTTTTTCGTCAGGAGCGTGGAGAGGCCAGAAGATCTGAGGCCGGACTACTTGAAGGAGATGCGCGGTCCTTTGCCGGTGGTGACGGCGGAGCGGTCGAGGGATGATAGCCGGACGTCTTAGATAACGGAGGACCGAATGGAGCAGAAAGTGGAGCACGGCGTAGAGGAACAGGGCGGCTTGAGGCGAGGGATCGAACGCCGCTCGATCGACTACGTGCCGAAGGACGAACGCCACGGGAAGGTCTGGCACCAGGGTCCGTTCTGGTTCCTAGGCAACTTCCAGTTCTTCACCATCACCATCGGATTCATCGGACCGGGGATCGGGCTGTCCATGGGGTGGACAATCCTCGCCGGGACGCTGGGCATCCTATTCGGCACGCTTTTCATGGCCTTCCACGCCATCCAGGGCGCGCAGCTGGGCCTGCCGCAGATGGTCCAGTCGCGCGCGCAGTTCGGCTACCGGGGCGTCGTGCTGCCGCTCTTTGCAACGTTCTTCACCTACGTGGCGTTCAACGTCGTCGACTCTGTGCTCATTGCTAGTGGCCTGAATGGTCTCTTCGGCTGGAGCCGAACCCTGGTGATCGTCGTGATCTCGCTAATCGCCTGCCTAATCGCGATCTACGGCTACGACTGGGTGCACCTGGTGTTCAGGACGTTGTTCTGGATCTCGCTGCCGTTCTACACCATCTTGACAATCGCCGTCCTTCTTGGTCACGCAGGTGGTAACGTCTCCACGCCGGGAGGATTCAGCTTGGTCGCGTTCATGGCGCAATTCACTGCGAGCGCCTCGTATAACATCACCTACGCCCCCTACGTCTCTGACTACTCCCGCTACCTCCCGCGTCGCACCCGGCCACGAGCCATTATCGCGGCGGTCTTCTTCGGCGCGTCCGGCTCGGCGATCTGGCTGATTGCGCTCGGGGCGTGGCTTGCCACCCGCTTGGGCGCCACCGACGCCCTTGTCTCGCTCCGCGATGCCGGCGATAACGTCTTCGGCGGGCTCGGTACCATACTGGCGTTCGCGTCGGTAGCGATCCTGGTCGCGACCATGGGCATGAACGCCTACGGCGGTATGCTCACGACCGTTACCGCTATCGACGCTTTCCGCAAGGTCACCCCCACGCGTAGGATCCGAGTGGTCACGATTATTGCGCTCACTATCCTCTGGACCGTCGTATCTTTGAGCATCTCTGCGAGCGCTGTCGACGTGCTCTTTACGACGCTCATCATGATGCTCTACCTGCTCGCCCCCTGGACGGCGGTGAACCTCGTGGACTACTTCTTCGTCCGCCGCGGCAGATACGCGATCACCGAGTTGTTCGTCGTCGACGGGCTCTACGAGACGTGGGGCTGGCGCGGCATCTCCGCCTTCCTCCTCGGCTTCGTTGCGAGTGTCCCGTTCTGGGTTCTCCCCGGCATCTGGACCGCCCCCATCGGCAACGCGCTCCAAGGCGTCGACGTCGCCTGGCTCGTCGGCCTCGTGGTCTCGGGTGCGAGTTACTTCCTCTTGAGCCGCTCGCTTGACCTGGGCGCCGAGAGCCGCAAAGTGCGGGCCAGCGAGCAGGTACTCGAAGGCGATCCCTCCGGCGCCCCCTCCGTTTGACGGATCGCATCGTCAACGCGAGGGTCTTCACCCAACCAAGCGAGCCCCTCGACGCCGAGGAGCTCCGTCTCACGGAGGTGAGGGACGACTTGGTCCGGGTGAGGCTGCGTGCGAGCGGCGTGTGTCACTCGGACCTGCACGTCGCCGCTGGCGAGTGGACGGCCGACGGACCTCTCGTGCTCGGACACGAAGGCGCCGGCGTCGTGGAGGCCGTCGGGCCCGGCGTGAGGGACGTCCGCCCCGGCGACCACGTCATCCTGTCGTGGTTCGCACCCTGCCGGCGGTGCGAGCAATGCGCAAGGGGCAGAGCCTGGCTATGCACGGGCACCAAAGCCCTAGACAACGTGCTGCCGGACGGCTCGACCAGCTTCTTCCGCCGAGATGGAACGCCGGTTCGCGCCTTTCTCGGCCTCGGCACCTTCGCCGAGGAGACGCTCGTACCGGAGTCCGCGGCTGTGCCCATCCCTACAGACGTCCCCTTCCCTGTCGCCGCGCTGATCGGCTGCGCCGTGACCACCGGCGTCGGAGCCGTTACCAACACTGCGCGCGTCCGTCCTGGCGACACCTCCGTGGTGCTCGGCTGCGGCGGGGTTGGGCAGGCAATACTGCTCGGCCTGAGCTTGGTCGGCGCCGACACCATCATCGCAGTCGACCTCTCCGACGAGCGGCTCGCGCTGGCACGCGAATTCGGAGCCGCCCACACCCTTCGCGGCGACGACCCGGACCTCAGCGACCATGTCCACGCGATAACCGGCGGAGGTGCGGATCACGCCTTCGAGGCCATCGGAGCGCCGGCAACTATCGA
>JBKPOM010000009.1:0-17813 GCA_046733115.1 Actinomycetota bacterium
CGGCGGCAAGTTCGTCGCGGCTCCAGAACTTGCTGAGCCTCAGCTTGTTGAGCTTTTCGCCATCAATCTTCACTACGTTAATTGTAGGCATTTCCGTGGCCTCCGCGCGATGTCGTTATGACAAAATGATTGTACCAGCTATGCCGCTGTAAAGCCACTAAAAAGACGTAAAAAGCACCGATATAGCACATAAAAACCGTATAATGTCGTATGCAGGATTACCAAAGAACCCCGAAAGGAACTTGGCGGAACGCTTCGAGGCTCAAGACCAAAGAAGAGGTGTCCCTCAATGGCCCACAAAACCATTATACGGGAGACAGTTCGGGAAGTTGCCGCCAAGACCGAGAAGACCACAGAGGTTCCCGCCGAAGAGTGTATCCACTGCACGAACGGATGGGTCTTCGAGCCCACCGAGAACACGCTGCACGACGAGGCGCACGAGTGCCCCATGTGCTTCGGGAGCGGACAGAGGATGGAGAAGGCGGAGCGGCTGAGGATCAGGGCCGAGCGCGACCTCGACGCCCACTACTCCGGCTTCGAAAGGATGGGCGGCTGATGGCCGCCCCGAGCAGTTGGCGGAGATCGGGCCGGTCGCGCTGGACGGCTTCGAGGTCTGGGACAAGCGGGTGCAGGCCCCGGCGGGGAGCGGAAAGAGGGTCGCGTTCGTCTCCGTGCGCACGGGCGGAACGGTCGGCCTCAACGTGGCGCCCGCGAGATGCTGGGTCGGTGTGATGCGGTACGGGTCCTCTACGACCCGAAGCGCCACAGGCTCGGCATCGTTCCGGGAGACCCGGAAGCGCAGGACACCTACATCATCCACTACTGGGACCAGATACAGATCGTCTGCCGCAAGCTGTTCGAGTTTTCGGCGTCGATACCTCCGAGACGCGGCGCTGCTACGACCTGGAGTTGGTGGACGGGTGCTGATAGCGAACCCCGGCCGGATGGGCGCGTGATGGCCGCCGAGGCGACGCTCCGCCCGTGGAACATTGGGCGAGCCGGAAGGAGCATCTGGATCGAGGGGCCGAAGGGGAGTGCCGTGACGGAGCGGCTCCCCGACGACAGGCGGATCGTCTGCGACTTCCGATTGTTTGGGGACGATGTCCTGGACGCGGAGACGGAGGCCAATTTCGCTCTGATTATTGAGCGCGTCAACGGCGGTGGGCGATGATCTGCCCGGAGTGCCTGCGGTGCGGCTGGAGGCCCTACTTCGTGGATACGGTCGAGGGCGAGGAGGAGCGGGCCTGGGAGCTGTGCCAGGAGTGTGGGGGTGCAGAGGCCTTCCCCTCGAAGGAGGGCGGGCAGGTTTCAGCGTCGAGCAGCCCGAGGTCTTCGTAGGCGATCACGTCTCAGGTCGCCACGACGACACTCCTACTCGAACAGCGGAGACATCGCCGAGGTGCAGCGGTAGACCCCCAGCGTTTTCGACGAGGATATCCACGGAGCCGAATGCCTCGACTGCGCGAGACGAGATCTTCGCAGGCGGCGGGGTCGGTAGGGAAGGCGAGCGCCTTTGCCGATCTCCGCAGCGAGGGTTCTTCAGACGGTCCTCGCGCCGGGCGGCGAGCACTACGTTGCATCCCTCCAGCGCGAGCAGGCGCGCCGTGGCCTCCCCGATGCCGCTCGCGAGCCCCGACACGACCGCGGTCTTGCCGACCAGGTTCAGGGCTCTCCCTTCAGTGCTTCGAGCTGTTCGAGGCGGATGATGTGGCCACTAAGGCGCTGGGCGGCTGGGGTGCAGAGGTAGCTTATGAGCTCGGCTGGCGCCTCGGGGGGGCGGAGCATTCCGAAATCTTTGTAGCCGTGGAACATGCGGTGGAGTTGCTTGCCGATCAGCTCCTGCCCGAAGGCCCGCGATTCTTCTTGCATCCTGGTGTCGATGACACCGGGGTAGACGCCCGTTACGGAGATCCCGTACGGTTCGCCTTCGAGGGCGAGGACGCGGGTGAGTTGGTCCAGGGCCGCCTTGGAGGCGCCGTAGGCGGCCATCCCGGCCACCGGGTGCCTGGCGGCGGCGCTTGAGACGTTGACTATGCGGCCCCAGTTCGCCGATGCCATGCCGGGCAGCGCCTCCCTGGCGCACAGGAACGTTCCGGTGACGTTGACGTCGAAGGCGCGCCGCCAGGCATCCGGCTTTGTGGCCGCGACGGGGAGCGGGACGCCGGGTGTGCCGGCGTTGTTTACGAGGATGGTGACGGTGCCGAGCTCGGCGCGTACACGTTCGAAGCAGGAGGGGACAGAGTCCTCGTCGGCCACGTCCACCCTCACGGGGATGGCGGTGCCGCCGCGGGACGTGATCTCTTTTGCTACGGAGATAATCTCCTCTTCCGTGCGGGCGGCGAGGGCCACGGCGGCGCCTTCGCTGGCGATGAGACGGGCCGTCGCCGCCCCGATGCCGCGCCCCGCTCCGGTCACGAGCGCGACGCGGCCGGCGTGCGCTCCGCCTTCCGTCATATTCGGTAGCAGGCAGAGACGCGAGTTGTAGCCATCGACGATCCCATCTCCCACCCCCGAAACTCAGTGTTCTCGCTCCCTAGCTTACCCCACACGCCGGCCAGCGGCAGGAGGCGCCAAGGGGTGCTGAGCAGAGCCGGTACGAGGTGGGATAGAATTGCGTCAAAGAGCGGAAGGAGTGCGCGAGTGTCGGACATACCCCTTTTCCCGCTGAACGTGGTGCTGATGCCTGGCGCCCCGTTGCCGCTGCACATCTTCGAGGAGCGCTACAAGCAGATGGTGAACGAGTGCCTCGAGCAGGAGGACGAGTTCGGAATGGTCTTCGCCGACGAGTCGGGGACGCGGCAGGTGGGTTGCACGGCCAAGATCGTCGAGCTCGTCGAGCGTTACGAGGACGGGCGGATGTTGATCCTGGTCGAGGGCTCAAGGCGTTTCAAGCTGAACAACGTTCTCACGGGTAAACCCTACTACGTTGGTGAGATCGAATTCTTCCAGGACGAGCCGGAGGAGGACGTGGGTACGCTGGCCGAGGAGTGCATAGCTTTACTAGAGCGGGTCGTCGAGGCCGCGACCGAGGGTTCCGTCGGCCTAGAGATAGAGCCGCCCTACAGGAACCTCTCCTTCGCGATCGCCGGTCGGGTGGAGTTCGAACCCGAGGTCCGGCAGCAGATCCTGGAGCTGACCTCCGAACACGAACGCCTGCAAAAAGTAAAAGAACTCCTGAGCGCGGCCGCAGAGAGACTGGAGCGAGAACGCCAGACCCGCGAGAAGGCGCAGACTAACGGCCACTTGCGCGGCGACTGGCAACCAGGCGGGTAGGCTTCAGGTTTCAGGCTACAGGCATCAGGTACCCGGCGACAGGAGTTGCGCTATGCGCTATGTCGGTCCGTTCGTTCGTAACGGTCTCGTCGCGCACGAACGAAGGGTAGCGTCCCGAAGGCCTGATACCGAGTCCGTCTGAAAAGGATCGCTTGTGGCTGTGGACACGCGAAAGCCCCCCGCGAACGTCATTCCCGCGCAGGCGGGAATCCACGTGTCGTAGGAAACGTTCCGTGTGCGCTGGCGGGGCTCGTCGAGCCGTTTGCGTTTACCTGGACCTGGTATCAGCTCCTTGGCCTGCTGAAATGCTGACCGGCTGCAATGCTGATAGCTACCTACAGCTTCTTGTTCGCCTGCGGAGGCAGGTTGCGTTCGGCTTCCTGGGGAAGGAGTGACCTGATCCTCCTGAGGTTCGTCTGGTCTACTTTGTAGGTGAGGGGTTCTGCGGCGAGGGCGTCTTCGCCGGCCGCGGCCTTTATGTGCTGCGTGAGGTTATCCTCGACGAGCCAGGCCATAGAGGGCAGGACGCCGGCCACGATGCGCATCCTGACGCGTCCGTCGGTTTCGTTTCGCTCGACGAGGCGGGGCGGGCTCAGGTACAGGTCCGACGACTCGCCCAGCGCGTTCTCGACCCGCGAGGCGGCCTGCGCATCAGTGACCTGAACCTCCACGTTGAAACGTTGCTGGCCCGAGATGTAGTTGATGACGCCCTGCATCGTGCCGTTGGGGATGTAGCTGACCTCGCCCGAGAGGGACCGGATCTTGGTCATCCTCAAGCCCAGCTCCTCGACGACCCCCGAGACGTCCTGCGGTTTTATCAGGACGAAGTCCCCGACGCTGTACTGTCCCTCAAAGACGATGGAGAAACCGGCGATCACATCCCGCAAAAAGCTCTGCGCCCCGAAGCCGAGAACCGCGGCGATGATGGTGGTCCCCGCCGCAGCGGGCAACGGATTACGGAAGAAGATACTCAAAACAAACAGCACAACGATGACGAAGACGACGTAACGGAGCGCGTTGCGCATGAGCGTTATCGCCGTGTCCTGGCGTTTGATGCGGGCGACGGCCTCCTCGTCCAGGAGCGACTCCCTGCTCCTCCGCCGCCACCGCAGCACCCGTGGCACGCCACGGCTCAGGATGCGGAAGAAGACGACCCCGAGAAAAACGACGAGAAACGACGCGAGGACGTTGCCGATAAAATCCGGACCAAGCACGTAATGGTAGACGTCCTGCAGGAACTCCCTGAGCCCCGTGAAGATGGAGATGGGCTGCTCGGCCACGTTTTCGGCGACCTTCTTGGCGTCGCCCGCGGCGCCCGCGATCCCGGTCGTCTCTTCCTGAAGCAGGGCGAAAAGCATGCGGCCATTAAAGTATTCTCGGCTCCCGGCTGCAAGGCGAACGGAGAGGCATCAGGTTTCAGGTCTACGCTACCGCTTTACGAGGATGGAGCGTAGGACCGAAGGAAGCTCGGGCGCGATTCGGTACGTTTTCACCCGGAGAGATACATCATCCACCCTGCTGAAGCCTGAAACCTGCTTTAGCTATGGCGTTCGAGGGCCAATCGCACGAGGCGGTCGAGGAGCTCTTCGTAGGGGAGGCCGCTGGTGGCCCAGAGCTCCGCGTAGACGCTCGTGGAAGTGAATCCTGGGATGGTGTTGATCTCGTTGAGGAGCAACCGATTCGTGCCGCGTTCCAGGAAGAAGTCGACGCGCGCCATGCCCGCCGCGTCTATGGCCTCGAAGGCCGTGCGGGCCACGCGCCTTATCTCCTGTGCGGTCTCGTGTGGGATGGGGGCAGGGGCGAGGAGCTCCATCCCACCCTCGACGTATTTCGCCTCGTAGTCATAGAAGTCGTTTTTCTTTACGACGATCTCACCAGGGACGGAGACCTCGGGATCCTCGTTGCCCAGGACGGAGACCTCGATCTCCCTGGCGTCGATACCCTCCTCGACGATAATGCGCCGGTCGAGGCGCGCTGCCTCGTCGATGGCTTCGCCAAGCGCATCAACGTTCTCCGCCTTGCGGATGCCGACGCTCGAGCCGAGGTTCGCGGGCTTGACGAAGCACGGGTATCCGAGGGAATCTTCGATCTCCTCTGCGAGATTCTCCCTACTCTTCTCCCACTGCTTGCGTGTAAAGGCGACCCACTCGACCTGCGGGAGGTTGTGATGGGCGAAGATCTTCTTCATGGTCGGCTTGTCCATGCCGGCGGCGCTTCCGAGCACCCCGCTTCCGACGTAGGGGACGCCGGCGAGCTCGAGCATACCCTGTATGGTGCCGTCCTCGCCGTACGGACCGTGCAGGACGGGGAAGACCACGTCGACGGAGCCGAGACCCGCCGGGAGTTTCTCCGATGTCGAGGCCGGTGGGCCGGAGACTTCGAGGTCGGAGCCGTCGGGCAGGTAGCCGGCCCTCGACTCCAGCTCGTGCATGGGTTCGCCCGAGGAGATCCAACGCCCTTCCCTGGTTATGCCGAGGGGAACGACCTCGTAACGGCCGCTCTTTTTGAGGGCTTCCGTTATGGCGCGCGCCGAGGCCAGGGACACCTCATGCTCCCCGCTGCAGCCGCCGAAGACCACCATCACCCTGACCAAATCGCCGCTCCTCTCCTCTACAACCCCCCATCGTAGCAAAGACGCGAACCGTGTTTCTAAGCCCCCCGCGGCGCGAGACCGAGCTCGTCCGAACGTTCCCTGAGGGCGCCTGCCACGAACTCTATGTGCTCGTTGAGATCCACGCCCAGCTCCTCGGCGCCACGTACGATATCGTCGCGGTTGACGGCCGCCGCAAAGGATTTCTGCTTCATCTTCTTGCGGACGCTCTTGGCCTTCATGTTCTCGAGGCCCTCAGGCCGCATCAGGGCGCAGGCGACGATAAAGCCGGAGAGCTCGTCCACGGCGTAGAGCGTCTTAGACATGGGCGTGTCGCGTGGCACGTTCAGGTAGTCCGCGTGGCCCTTTACGGCGTGGAGAACATCTTCGGGATACCCTCTTCTCTCCAGCTCCCTGACCCCAACCATCGGGTGCTCGTCGGGCGTCGGATGCTTCTCGTAGTCCATGTCGTGCAGGAGGCCGGTCACGCCCCACTTCTCCTCGTCCTCGCCAAAACGGCGGGCGTACGCCCGCATGGCCGCCTCGACGGCGAGCATGTGTTTGCGCAAGGAGTCGCTCTCGGTCCACTCGCACATGAGGTTCCAGGCTTCTTCTCGATTCATGGTGTCTCCCTTCGGTCGACAGGCTACAAGCTTCAGGCTTCAGGTTCCGACTGACGTTCCGGTTCGAAGAAGACGGGACGCGGACGGTACGGCGTAACAAAGGTTCGGGCACGGATGAGCCCCTCGTTAACAGCGGCAAGCTGAAGCCTGAAGCCTGATGACTATGCTTCATACGAAACTTCGATGATCTTGCCTGGCGTGTTCGTCTGCTGGACGGAGCGGGTCGCTTCGCCGGCGATCAGGACTACTTTCAGGTCGCCCGTTTTGTTGTCCCGTTTCTCGATGCGGCAGGAGAGTTGCCGTCCTTTAAGGTCGAACTCGAAGCGTTTGGGGACCTGGCCACTGAGCACTTTCTGCTCTGATCCCACCGAGCAGAGACCGGAGAACGTGGTTTCGGGATCTCCTTCGAGCCGGATCACGACCTCCGGGCCTCCTCTGGTATCGTCGCCAAGGGTGACCTCCGGGGGCCGCGAATCCCCCGTCGTTTCGAGCATGGTAGTGAGAGGGGTGGTCTCCTCCGCCATTTCGGTCTTCTGCTTGGGGGAATTGTCGTCTTTTTGGGTTTTTTCATCGTTCGAGCAAGCCCCCACGAAGAGCAGCACGACGAGGAGCAGCATCGACGCCGGCACGATCGCACAAACTCTTTCGGACTCGACAAAACCCACGAGCGTGCATTCTAACCGACGAAGCCGCCGCCTTCCCTGGATGCCTCCGTCGGGGACATGATGGTGCCGGAGAGGTAGTCTCCACGAAAAAGCGGAAGCCCCGCTGGAGCGGGGCTTCCATCACCGAGGCTTTAGCGGCAGAGACGCGCCGGGACGCTCGTGTTGCAGTTGTTGGTGGCGAAGCGGTTACTGGGACCCGAGCCGTCCTAGAAGATGTCCGGCTTGTTGCGGCCAAAGTTGTTGGCCACGACCGAGTTTTCTCTGGGCGCCGTGCCGCCTAACCCACGTTTCACGACCACCCCGCCCGAAAAGATGGTGGGACCGGTGGGTACGTTGCCCGTGATGTTGTTGCCCGTAACCTCCACTCCCCGCCCCCGAAGAGTGAGACGCCAACCCCGGAAAGCGGGGGCGCTTCCTCGGCCGCCGGGCAAGACCGCGTGTTGTCCCGCACCTCGTTGCCCTGCACCCCGAAGTTGCCCGCGGGACCAGGCGCGTCGGCGAGGACGAGCACGCCCAGACAGTTATTATGGACGTGGTTTCCGGCTTTGGTTCCCCCAAGAGCGTTGCGGACGAAGATGCTCAGGAAGTTGCGGTAGGTGTTGTTGCCCACGACCTTCGCGTTCGCGTTGGGTGAGACGCCTACGTAGATTCCTGCCTCATCGGCGCCGCGAGCTACGTTGGCGATCATCCTCGTCCCGGTCGAAGCGAAGGCGGCGAGACCGTATTCCTCATTGTCGATAGTCGTATTGTTGGTGAAGTTGGCGTTCCGGGCGCCGAAGGAGACCTCTCCTTTCGCGCTTCCCCACAGCGGCGACGCTAGCGTCCTTTCGTAGCAGTAGCTGCATATATCCCCGGCGCTGGCCGCACAACCCTCAAATGGACCATTTTTGAAAGCAATCCGCGCACTGGGAGACGCAACGAACTCTCCGTAGGCTATCTGACTCCACGCCTCCACCCGCTGGCATAAGGCAGGCGAGAAGCCCATGAGCTACGTGGAAGGATACGCGGGCGGCTGGGACGTGCCAGCCACGATCCCGACCCCGACACCGGCGCCGAAGGTGGCTAATTAGCGGCGAACCCGGAAACTGTTATCTCGTTCCTGATAGCTCCAGCGCCCGCGACAGGACGGCGTCGAGCATCTCGGGGGTGAGTACACCGGTGAAGGTGTTCTGCTGCGAAGGGTGATAGCAACCAAGGAGGGCGAGCGAGCCTACCCCATACTCGGCGCCGTGTGCAAACCTGGGTTTGGGTCTCACGCCCAGCAGGCGCAAGGCGGCGTGCCAGGCGAAGGCGCCGAGGCAGACGAGGACCTTCGCGTCGAGCAGCGTCAGTTCGCGGGCTGCGTAAGGGAGGCAGGCATCGCGTTCGGCCGGGGTCGGTTTGTTCTGCGGCGGGGCGCAGCGTACGGCGGCCGAGATCCAAAGCCCCGAGAGCCGCATGCCATCGCCCTTACTCCGCGAGACGGGACTGCTGGCGAAACCAACGCGGTACAGTGCTGCGAAGAGAAAATCGCCGGAGCGGTCGCCGGTAAAGTAGCGCCCCGTCCTGTTCGCCCCGTGGGCGGCAGGCGCAAGGCCGAAAACTAGGACATCGGCTTCCGGGTCGCCGAAGCCCGGAACGGGACGCCCCCAGTAGACCTCATCCTTGAAAGAAGCCCTCTTCTCCCTGGCAACTTTCTCACGCCACGCAACCAGACGCGGGCAAGCCCGACAGGAGACGATCTCCCGCTCGAGAACGGCGAGTTCCTCGCCGTTCAGCACGCTCCGGCTTCGCCTCCGCTTGTCAGCATTTCAGCTTTTTCGGTTCCAATTTCGCCGTGTGGCAGAGGAACTGCTTGTGGCAGTGCCATGGGACGACTTGCCGAAGGTTGAGAGCCGCCGCAGGCGGTGTGCTGAAATGCTGACTTGCTGAAGTGCTGCCTCACGCGCCAAAGCGGTTGAGCTTCAAGGCGTGGCCCATGAGGTAGCCGATTATCTCCTCGGCCTGGAACACGCCTAGCGAGCCACCGGCGCATGGGCGCTCTCCGAAGCTGTCGGCGATGGGAAGGGTGTAGGGGGAGGCGAGCAGGAACGGGACGCCGTGCCAGGAGTGGCTCTTCATTTTCGCTGGCGTGGCGTGGTCACCCGTGATGGCGAGGGCGTCGGGGCCGAGGTCGAGCAAGCCAGGTATCTGGGCGTCTACCTCTTCGATGACGGAGGCTTTCCTGTCGAAGTCCCCGTCCTCGCCCGCGGCGTCGGTCGGCTTGATGTGAATGAAGAAGAAGTCGTGGTCGTTCCAATTTGCCTTCAGCGTGTCGAACTCGCCGGCGATGCCTTCGCCCTCTTTGAGGAGTTGCATGCCCGCGAGGCGGGCGAGGCCCTTGTACATCGGGTAGCTCGCGATGGCGGCGGCGTCGAGGTTGTAAGTTTCGTCGAAAGAGGGGAGGGCGGGGTGCATGCCGAAGCCGCGTACCAGGACCGTGTTCGCGGGGTGTTGGTCGGCGAGGATCTCATTTGCTTGCTCGACGAAGGAGTTGGCGATCTCCGCGCTCTTCCTCGCCTCCTGTGACCCGTCCGTCGGCTCTACGGTAAGCGGTTCGAGGCCCGTGCGCTGGCGGTCCGAGTCGGCGAGGGCGTCGGAGAGGCCTTCGCCCCTGAAGACGGCTACGGCCCTGTACTCCTTCTCGTGCATCACGAAGACCTCAACGCCATCGATGTTCAGGTTCTCGTTCAGAAGATCGACGAGCTCCTCGCCCTTCTCCGAGGGGATGCGGCCCGCGCGGCGGTCCGAGATCTTGCCCGATTCGTCCTTGGTCGCGAAGTTCACGCGGGCCGCCAGGTCGCTCTCCCTGAGGTCGAAGCCGACGCCGAGGGCTGAGAGCACGCCGCGCCCGACCTGGAAGCGGCCGGGGTCGTAGCCGAAGAGGCCGAGATGGCCTGGGCCGCTCCCAGGGCTCACACCCGCTGCAACGGGACGCGACAGCCCGAGGTCGGAGCGAGAAGCAAGTGCGTCGAGGTTCGGGGTCTCGGCGGCCTCCAGCTCCGTCTGACCCGATGGGTCCATGGGCAGCCCTCCCAGGCCGTCGAGGATGAGCAGGACTATCTTCGTGTCTGTCTTGACTGATAGCTCGCGCATGAGGTTGAGATCCAAGGTGGGGTCCTTTCTTTTTAGGAGGCGCGCCGGAAGTCTAACAAAGAGGGTCTGTATAATCTCCGCCTGGAGCTACTGGAGGGCCGTAGATGAAGATAGAGATCATAGACCTCGAATTCATGGACACGAAGGAGGTTATTGCCTCATTTCTCCTGCTCCGCGAAGACGGGGCCTCCGCCGCCATCGTCGAGACCGGCCCGACGACCTGCCTGGACCGCCTGACTGCCGGATTGAAGCAGCACGGTGTCTCCCACGAAGACGTGCGGCAGGTCTTCTTGACGCACATACACCTCGACCACGCTGGGGCTTCGGGGCAGCTCTCGGAGCTGCTTCCTAACGCGACCTTCTTTGTGCACGAGGTCGGCTACCCGCATCTAGTAGACCCTTCCAAGCTCGTAAAGAGCGCGACCCGCATCTACGGCGAGAGCATGGACGAGCTCTGGGGCAAGGCCCGCTCCGTGCCGGAGGACCGGATCGTGATCCTGAATGAAGGCGATGAGACGGAGGCCGCAGGAGGCGTCCTCGTCGCCCACGATACGCCGGGCCACGCCTACCACCACCTCGCCTACCAGGAACCCGATTCGGGGACGCTTTTCACCGGTGACGTTGCGGGCATCCGGCTGCCTGGCCAGTCCTACGTCCGCCCGCCGACGCCACCGCCAGAGATCGACGTCGAGGCGTGGGTACGGAGCATCAACCACATAAGAGAGATAAACCCTGCCAGCCTGTGGCCCACGCACTTCGGGAGCTACGAGGACGTGGAGCGGCACCTCGGCGAGCTCGAGCAGCGTCTGCAAGACTGGCTGCTCTTCGTCGAGGGGCAGCTGGACGAGGGAGCCGGGCGGGAGGAGATTTCCGAAGAGCTAAAGGCCAAAGGAGACGCCGAGATGCTCGCCGAGGGCGCGGATACCAGGCAGTCCGAGCACTACGACCTTGCCGGCAGCTATCCTATGCTCACCGACGGCCTTATGAGGTACGCGACCCGGCGGCGCGAGAAACGCTGACGTAGGGCGCTTCCGCTACAGTCAGTCGGGCCTGGATCGTGACGAAAACAAAGACCTGACGCCACGGAGGCGGACAGAGCCTTGACCAGAGCAGCGATCGTGGTCCTGGTCGTCGTGCTCGTCCTGGGCGGGTTGTTCTTCTTGCTGCGTCCCGGCAACCCGTCCGGCGCGCCGCAGGATCGGACATTCGACATCTCCATCAAGAACGGCGAGATGAAACCGGCCGAGATCGCCGTGCGCGAGGGCGACAGCGTGACGCTCCGCATCGACTCCGATGAGTCAATGGAGTTCCACCTGCACGGCTACGATGCGGAACGGGAGGTCCAGCCGGGCGAGACGGCCGAATTACACTTCAGGGCGAATATAACAGGACGCTTCGAGATAGAAGACCACGAGTCCGAAAAGGAGCTCGGCGTGCTCCGGGTGTACCCAGGTAGGGAGGTGACGATGCGCCGCGTGTTAACCGCAGCGTCCGCGTTCTGCCTCATACTGGTAGATACCAGTCCGGCGCCGGCCCACGGCTTCGTCCCCACCTTCGTGTGGGTGACGTGATGGGTGGGCTTCGGCTTCTTTACCGCGCTCGTCGGGAACCTGTGGCCGCTCGTGAACCCCTGGAGGGTCCTCTTCGGCTGGGTCGAGGAATTGGTCCGGCGGCTGGGTTTCAGGCATGGGCTCGAGCTGGGCGAGCCATATCCCGAAGTCTTTGGCATATGGCCTGTGGTGGGGTTCTACCTCGTGTTCGTCTGAACTGAGAACGTCTTCTCGGGGTCGTATGTGCCGCGCAACATCGCGTTTTTCGCCCTCGGTTACACCCTGATCATGTTCTACGCTATGGTCTTCTTCAGAAAAGAAACGTGGCTGCGCCGGGGAGAGGCGTTCTCCGTGTTCTTCGGCCTTCTCGGCCGGTTCGCGCCCACGGAGGTAAGAGTGAAGGACCCGAGCGCCTGCCAGGGCTGCGACGGATGCAAGCCTGGCCGGTGCGTGAACTGCTACGAGTGCTTCCGCCGCGCCGCGCCCGAGGCGCGCGAATTGAACCCGCGTCCCCCGCGGTCGGCCTCGGGAGGCCGGAGAAGCCGTTGCCGGGAGTGGCAGCGTTCGTGATCGTGGTTCTGACTGGGGTAACCTTCGACGGCCTTCTCGAAACCCCGCTATGGCTCGAGATCGTACGTCTCACGCCCGTTACCCAGACGCTTGGCGTGATCATCCTGCCGCGGTTGCTGTTCTTCGGCATCTACCTCGGCTTCGTGGAGCTCAGCCGAGTTCTCGGCGGAGAAGGGGAGGCGGGGTTTAGGCAGTTCGCGGCCGCTTACTCCTTCTCCTTGGTGCCGATCGCCATCGCCTACCAGATGGCCCACTACTACACGTATCTGCTCATCCAGGGACAAATGATAATTCCCCCGATCTCCGATCCATTGGGATGGGGTTGGAACCTGTTCGGCACAGCGGGCTTCGAGCCTCGCTACGGCATCGTCAGGGCGGGCTTCGTCTGGTACTCGCAGGTCGCGCTGATCGTGGCGGCGCACGTGCTCGCCGTCTATCTCGCGCACGCCATCTCGTTTCGTCTTCTGCGCGACCCCGGACGAGCCTTCAGGGGCCAGCTCCCGATGCTCGTCCTGATGGTCCTCTACACGATAACGAGCCTCTGGATCCTGGCCCAGCCCATCGTCAAATAGGGCGATCCGCCAACCACCCTTTCGCGAAGCGCCCTTACCCGTTCTTGACGGCTTCGACTATTTCCTGCAGGCCTTGCTTGGCGTCGGAGAAGAGCATCATAGTCTTGTCGGTGTCGTAGAAGAGGGGGTTGTCGACGCCGGCGAACCCGGGGCTCAAGGAGCGTTTGACGAAGATGACACGCTCGGCGTTTTCCACCTCCAGGATGGGCATGCCGGAGATGGGGGTGTCCTGTTCGGGGTCGTTGGCCGCGGGGTTCACGACGTCGTTGGCGCCTACGATGATGGCGGCGTCGGCGTCTTCCAATTCGGGGTTGATGTCTTCGAGATCGTAGAGCTTGTCGTAGGGGACGCCGGCTTCGGTGAGGAGCACGTTCATGTGGCCCGGCATGCGTCCCGCGACGGGGTGGATGCCGAAGAAGACCTGCTTGCCCTGGGATTCGAGCGTCTCCATCAGATCGTACATCGGACCCTGGGCCTGGGCGACGGCGAGGCCGTAGCCGGGTACGATTACGACCTTCTCCGCCTCGTCCGAGAGGTACTCTCCGACCTCGCCGGCGCTCACATCGTTGACCAGCCTTTCCTCGTCGTCCCCGCCCCCGCTGTCCGTCGCGGAGGCGGTTATGCCGGCGAAGATAATCTTCCTCAGAGGACGCCCCAGAGCGCTGCTCATCTCGCGCGTCAGGATGGTGCCCGAGGCCCCGACAAGCGTGCCGCTGATGATAAGCGCGTAGTTGTTCAGCACGAAGCCGGAGGCGGCAGCAGCAAGGCCCGTGAACGAGTTGAGGAGCGAGATCACGATGGGCATGTCGGCGCCGCCAATAGGAATGACGAAGAGCACGCCAAGCAAGATCGAGGCCGCGAGTATGAGGTACAGGGAGATGAGCGGGTCAATCAATATTCCGCCGACAAGGACGTTTGCGGCAAGCCCCACGATGACGAGGGCTATGACGGCGTTGACTAGCTGCTGCAGCGGGAACGTGACCGAGCCGGTGAGCGCGAGCTCTTGCAGCTTGGTGAAGGCGATGATGCTGCCGGCGAAGCTGACGGTTCCGATTACGACGCTCAGGAGCACCGCGATCGTGGCGACGAGCGTCTCCGGGTGGGTGCCGAGCGCCTCCGCCTGGTAGAACTCGGAGAGGGCGACGAGCGCGGCCGTGGCCCCGCCGACGCCGTTGAAGGCCGCGACCATCTGGGGCATCGCCGTCATCTGCACCCGCTGGGCCGCGACTGCGCCTATTACGGAGCCGACAACTACGCCGGTCAGTATCTCGACGCCGCTCAAGACCTCGTTTATGTTCGCGACGAAGACGGTCGCGACGAGCGCGATGACCATCCCGACCGCCGCCAGGGTGTTACCCGAGCGGGCCGTCTCGGGAGAGCGCAGGCGCCTTATGCCGACGATGAAGAGCGCGGCCGCCACGAGGTAGGCTATAAAGGTCGCTACTACCTCCACCCTTACCGCTCCCTCTTCTTTACCTTCTTGACGGGCGGGCGGAACATGCCGAGCATCCTGTTCGTCACCCAGAAGCCGCCGACCACGTTCATGGCGCCGAAGATCACCGCGATCATGCCAATGACCGTCGTGAAGGAGTCGCTCGCCGCCGCCAGCGAGATGACCGCGCCGACGAGCACGATGCCGTGGATGGCGTTCGTCGCGCTCATCAGCGGCGTGTGCAGGAGGCTTGGGACGCGTGAGATCAACTCGAACCCCAGGAAAGCAGCCACCACGAAGATGGCTATCTGCGCGAGCAAGATTCCCACCTCAGCTCCTCTCTTCCTGGGTCTCTTCTTCGCTCTCCGAGAGCGCCTCCTTAGTTGTCTCGTCCCTGATCTCACCGTCGTGGGCGATGCAGGTGGAGTCTATGATGTCATCCTCGAAATCCAGCTCCAGCTGCGGGTCCTTCTCGTCCTTGTCCTCAGCCTTGTCCTCTGTGATGTGGCCAATGAGGTTGTACATGTTGCGCGAGAGGAGCTGGCTGGCGTGGATGGGCATGCTGCTCGGCAGATTGACCGGACCGAGAATCCTGACCCCCTCGTGCTCGACGGTCTCCCCCGGTTCGGTCAGCTCGCAGTTCCCACCGCTCTCGGCCGCGAGGTCGACGATGACGGACCCCGGTTTGAGGCTCTCGACCATGTCCTTGTCCACAAGCTTGGGGGCCTCCCTGCCGGGGACGAGCGCCGTGGTTATGATAATGTCCATCTCCTTCATGCGCTCGCGCAGGAGCTTCTGGTCCTCCTCCAGCTTCTCTTCGGACCAGCCCTCATCTTGTTCCTCGTCGTCATCTTCCTCGTCTTCTTCGCCCTCGACGATGTACTCATCCCTCGGCGGCTCCCCGAACGAGTAGAATCCGAGCTTGACCATGAGGTTGCGCCAGCCGGTGGGTTCGTACTCCTCGAACGGGTCCTCCTCTTCTTCCTCTTTCTCGTCGTCCGAGTCGATAAAGGTGGCGCCTAGCGACTCTGCCTGATCCTTGGTCTCGGGACGGATGTCGTAGGCGAACACCTCGCCCCCGAGCCTGTTCATGATGGAGATGGCCTGCAAGCCAGCCACGGCCACCCCCAGCACGAGGACGTTCGCAGCCTTGGTCGTTCCCGCCGCGGTCGAGAGCATGGGCACGTATTTGCCCAAAGTATCAGCCCCGATCAGGGCGCACTTGTAGCCGGCGATCGAACCCATCGAAGAAAGGGCATCCATGCTCTGGGCGACGCTGGTTCTTGGAATGGCCTCGTTCGAAAATACGGTGACGCCGGCTTCGGCCAGTCGTTCCACCGTCTCCGGGTTCTGGGGGCCGTTGAGGAAGCAGATCAGGACCTGACCCTCGCGCATCTGCCCGATCTCTGCTTCCGTGGGCGTCGCCACTTTGACGACGAGATCGACCTCTCCGTAAACGTCCTCCGCACCGTCTACGACCGTGGCCCCGGCGTCTTCGTAGTTTTCGTCCAAGTTGTAGTCGCGGCCGGCGCCGGACTCGACGAGGACCTCGAAGCCGTCCTTGACAAGCCTGCCGATTGTCTCGGGCACGAGCCCGACCCGATGCTCGCCCTCGGCTACCTCCCGCACGATTCCTACCTTCACGCGCCGGATTATAGCGTCGGAAGCGAAGTAATGCTTACGGGGCCTACCGTTACCGACAAAACCCCGTTTTGTAATCGAATTGTCATCTGAGGACTCTAAAGTTCACTTATCGACCATAGAAACTATGTGAGAAAGGGGATCGAGGATGATAAAGCTAGAAACGGGTAAAGCGAGGAAAACGCTGGCCGCCCTTTTGGCGACCGTGTTGGGGGTTGCCGGTCTCGGCCTTCTGGGGTGTTCGCCCTTTGCCGGGGGCTCGCCGGCTTCGGCCGAGGACCCCGGGCGGGTGCACGGTAGGATCTCCGAGGAGCTCGAGGCGAAGTTCCACAGGAGCATCCCCCAGAGGATCGTCGATACGGTGAGGGGTCCCCGGGTAGAAACGCCCAAGAGTAAGGCCCTGCGGCTTACCATCCCGGAGATGGACCGGGTCAACGGCGTGCCCGTCTACGACGCCGCGGAGCCCGGGTACGACAAGGCCCTCCACGACGGCGTGGTCCACGTGAGGGGCACCGGTTTCCCGTGGCAGAAGGGGGCCAACGTCTACATCGCCGGCCACAGGGTCGGCTATCCGGGGACGAAGAGCAACCTCGTGTTCTGGGACCTCAACAGGCTCCAGAAGGGGGATGAGATCCTCCTCTCCAACTCAGAGGGCACCAGCTACACCTACAAGGTCTTCGAGAAACGCATCATCTCCCCTCACGACCTCGGCATCCTACGGCCCGTGAAGGGGAAGAACATCGTCAGCCTGCAGACCTGCACGCTCCCCGACTACTCGCGCCGGCTTATAGTGCGCGGCGAACTGGTGGACAAGCAGTAGCAAGAAGTAGGGCTCCTGCCGGGCACGTCGCCCGACCGTTACCGGCAAGAGCCCACTTTGTAACACAGTTGTTACTATCGTAGGACATATTCCCGCAAGAGAGAAGGCTCGAGCTTGCGGAGAGGAGGCAGAGGAATGTGAAGACTTACAGGACCAGAAGGATCGGCGGGACGCTGGCGTACCTCGCGGCAACCCTGCTCTTCGTGTCGGGGCTGACCCTTATCGGGTACTCCTTCCTCATCGGCGACCCTTTCGCCGGCGCGGCGATCGCGCACAAGCCTCCCGGCAACGCGGCGATGACCCTGACGGTCCCCGAGATGCGGCGGGTCGACCACGTGCCCGTCTACACGGGCGCCGCTGGCGACAAGGGCGCGCTCCACGACGGAACGCTGCACGTGAGGGGCACTGGTTTCCCGTGGCGTGAGGGATCCAACGTCTATATCGCCGGACACCGCATGGGCTTCCCCGGCACCAAGAGCTACCTCGTGTTCTGAGACCTGAACTCGCTAAAGAACGGAGACAAGATCATCCTCACCGACTCGAACGGTACCAAATACACCTACAGCGTGTACAAGCGCTTCGTCGTCAACCCCGACGCCCTCTACGTCACGAAGCCGGTCCCCACAAGAGTGTCGTCACCCTGCAGACATGCACCCTGCCCGACTACAGTCAGCGTCTCATAATCCGGGCGGAATTAGAGAACGTTAGCTAGAACGATCCCCCTGTAGGGACACTCCGCGAAGCGCCCGCGCAATTCGAGGCTTCATACCGAGTCCGCCTGGGCGGTCGCGCTTTCCGGACGCCGGCACACGCCGGGTCCTCCTAGAGCGTTTGTCATAGTAGTTGAGCCGTCGGTCGGTAGCCCCGATGCTCGAAGAAACCCTCGGCATCTGTAGGGGTGACCGCTGAGATCGCCCTACCCATGGCCTCCACCAACGCCTCTCGACTACGGGCCTCAGCTTT
>JBKPOM010000010.1:0-3429 GCA_046733115.1 Actinomycetota bacterium
TCCTCGAGGCGGGTCTTGTAGTCCTGGCCCTGCTGCAGGAGGCGCTCGTAGCGCTCGAAGGGGACGGCGGGGAGCCTGGAGTTGCCCGAAGGCTCCTCCCCCATAACCTCACCTTCGAAGATTTCTTCTTCCTCCGACTCGGCGCCGAGCTCGCGCGCGAGCCCGAGCACGTCCTGCAACCGGAAGGCGTAAACTCCGTCTTCCTCACTTTCGGAGCGGAGCCTCCCCTCCTCGGCGTAGCGCCTGACCGCCTCGGGCTCGACGTCGAGGACGGCCGCCGCGCTGTTCAGGCCAATGATCTCCTCGCCCCTGTCCATGAGCGCATTCTACTTTAGCTTTCAGCGGTCAGCCATCGGCCTTCGGCTTTTCGGCAGATGGAGTATGGGTAGGCCAGAAGAGAGAAACCTAGCTGACAGCGCCGAGCATAAGGCCCGACGGGCCGTCAGTATTCCAGCACTTCAGCATTTCAGCATTTCAGCTTTTTGTACTCTTGCTGAAATGCTGAAGTGCTGACCACAGCGGTTTGCGAAGGGTTGACCCTTCGCAAACCGCTGTGGGATCCCTTACTCGCCACTCTCAGGCTTTGACTACCTCGCCGCCTTCGACTTTTACGGGGATCTCGGGTAGCGGCTTCGGGGCGGGGCCTGCGACGACCGCGGCGCCTTTGGCGGGGTCGAAGACCGAGCCGTGGCACGGGCAGGCGAGCTGGCCGTTCTTGTAGGCTACAGTGCAACCCTGGTGCGTACAGACCGCTGAGTACGCTACGAAGTCGCCGTTGTTCAGGTGGACGAGCACCGCGGGGCTTCCCGCGTCCTTGAACGTGACGGCGCTACCCGGCGCGACGTCGGACTCGGCCGCGATGGCCGCCTTGTTCGAAGTGGCCGTCGTCTGTGAGCCTTTATCGGAGCTTTTGCCACCGGAGTTCCCTCCGCCGTAGCCGCCACCGGAAACGCCGCCGGACTTCTTGCCGCCGGAACCCTCACCGGAGCTGGCGCCTCCCCCGCAGGCGGCCAGCGAGGCGCTGGCTGCGCCCACGCCCAGCGCGGTGCCGAGCCGGATGAACCTCTCGCGCGAAATCTTCTCCAAGGCGTACTCCTTTCAAGCTGGTCAGCATTTCAGCACTTCAGCATTTCGGCACTTGATTTCGTTGTAACGTCCACGCCTCCGCAGGGTCGCTTCAGGGGTCCTCCTGATATACGCAATGTATCCGACTTCGGATGTTGTCAGCGTTTCGGGTAGATCCTAGCTTCACTCCAGCGCGTATGTAGGATAGGAGAGCGGCTGTCTTTGACAGTGTCGTGCTTAGGGCTCTAGCCGGGGGCACGACGAGCCATCAGCGTCTCGGCCATCAGCAAACAAAGAGCTGACTCGCTGACTTGCTGACTGGCTGAAATGCTGACCAGCTGAAAGGAGTATCTCTCGTGAACGGCATGGTGTGGGTGCGCGTTTTGATCGGGGCCATCTGGCTGAACGGCGGCGTGGAGAAGTTGCTGAACCCGGATTTTCCCCGGCAGTTCGCCGCGAGCCTGCAGGCCGGGGGGTTCGTGTCGCAGGCCCCTCCTTTCTTTCAGGACTTTATGAAGGGCTATGTAGTTCCCAACGCCGAGCTCTTCGCCCAGCTCATGCGAGCGGGGGAGTTGACGCTCGGCATAGCACTTATCGTCGGTTTGCTCACCAACCTCACCGCCATCGGCAGCGTCGGGTTGAGCGTGGTCATCCTGCTGTCTCAGGGGGGCGTGCGGCTCGGGACGGGTCTCGGCTCGCCCGAGTTCCTAACGATAAACGTGATCGTGGCCTTGATCTCGGTGATTATCTTGCTCAGCCCGGGCGCGAAGAACCTCTCGGTAGACTCTCGTCTCGCGGAGCGCAGCCCCGGGCTCTCACCCCTCCTGATCAACCGTCGCCAGAACTGACTGCTCTGGCTCCGATGGCGTAGTCTTGTAACCGTTCGTAGAAAGGCAGGCATTCCTTTAGCAAGGGCTCGAGGCGTGCCGGGAACAGGTCCTCGGGGGGTTGTAGGGCGCAAAGCCCGTTGATGAGTGGATGTTGTGGTACCAGTGATTCGCCCACACGCCGTCCTCGGGTTTCGGACCGGCCGGCCAGGAGAGCATCGCGTCCTCGAAAGGAATGCCGAGCCTGGCGCAGGCTTGACGCAGTACGCCTGGTGGGTCGAGAAGTAGCTCGCGGGCGTCGAGGACGGTAGGGTTCTCGCCGCGCGCGAGGATCGAGTCGACGATAACGGCCTGCTCCCGCAGGCCCGTGTCCCGCAGGGTGGGAGAGGAGAGCTGTTTGGCCAGCGAGGGCAGCATCTCGATAGGGTCGCGGATCAATAGTACGGGAGATGGTGCGCCGTGTTCTTGCAGAAGTGGACGCGACGCTCGCAGGGGCCGAGGATGACCTCCCGGACGACCCGCTTGCCGTCGTCGTCCATCGCCTCCAAGACCTCCCTGGCACCGGGATGATCCGCGCCCGTGGTTCTCAGGTAATGGCCGTAGAGTGGCTCGTCGACCACGACGGTATCGGATCTCTGCCTGAAGGAGTACATGAGCGCCGTCGAGACGTTGCGCGGCCCTGACCACACCGACAGCCTGAGGCACTCTGGCACCGTTACCCTCCCTAGCCTCGGCGACCGCCTCCGCGTACAGGTCCGTAAGGCGGGCGGTCAGTTCGCCGCGTTCGCCGGTCCCGATCTTGCGCCCGTCCACCTCCACGACCGGCGTTATGCCGCCGAAGGTGCCTGTCACGAACGCCTCGTCCGCCCCGTACACGTCGGTGAGGGAGAAGGACCGCTCGAAGACGGGTATGGCCGAGATACGGCAGAGGTCTATGATCATGTGCCGGGTGATGCCGTTCAGGGAGTAGTGGCCTGTCGAGGTCCACACCTCCCCGCGCCGCACGACGAAGAAATTTGTGGCGTTGCAGGTCGCCACGGCTCCCGTGGGATCCAGCATCAACGCCTCGTCGGCGCCGGCCTTGAGGGCCTGCACGAGGGCGATCACCTCGTGCATCTTGCTGTGGCAGTTGAGCTTCTGGTCCAGTGTGTCGGGCGGCGGGCAACGCACCGTCGAGGTGAAGAGCCTGAAGCCCTGCTCTCTCACACCGGGGTCTGCCACCCTGTGCTCGGCAATGATGACGACGTTGGGACCGCCGACCACCAGACGCGGGTTCTGCGAGGGGGTCTTCTTGTCCCCGCGCGTGACCATCAGGCGCACGTGTACGCCGGAGGAGCCTTCCATGCCGTTGCGGCGGACGGTCTCGTGCAGGGCTTCCGTGATCTCCTCGCGCGTCATGCCGATGTCGAGGTCTATCGCCTTTGCGCCCTCGAAGAGGCGGTCGAGGTGCAGGTCCAGGAAGGCGAACTCGCCGTCGTGCAGGCGAATGCCCTTCCACACCCCGTCCCCGACCAGGAAACCCGAGTCGAAGACGGAG
>JBKPOM010000011.1:0-9434 GCA_046733115.1 Actinomycetota bacterium
GACGTCAACGCCGCCGTGGAGGGTGCATTCGAGGCGGGAGCCACAGAGGTCATCGTCAATGACTCACACTGGACGATGACCAACATCCTGCCCGAGCGGCTCGACCCGCGCGCGGACCTGATAAAGGGTTTCCACAAGCACCTATGTATGGTCGAAGGCGTTCAAACCGGAGTGGATGCCGTTTTCTTCGTCGGCCACCATGCTATGGTCGGCCACTCCGATGGGGTCGCCAACGAGACCATAATCGGCCGAGAGATGATAGAGACTCGGATGAACGGACAGCCCGTCGGCGAGTTGGCGATCAACGTGGCCCTCTGCGGACACTTCGACGCGCCGGTGGTCCTGGTGACCGGTGACGACGCACTCGAGAAGGAGGTTCGCTCGACCCTGGGTGAGGACGTGGAGTGTGCAGTCACCAAGTATGCCTTGGACCGTTGGACCGCGCGGTGTGTGTCACTCGAACGCAGCCGAGAAACGATCAAGAGCCAGGCGTCCCGGGCGTTGAGCCGCCTCGACAGCTTCGCCCCGCACAAACTCGAAGGGCCCGTTACGCTCGAGGTAGAGTTTACTTCCACAAGCGAGGCCCTCTGGGCGTCGCTCGTGCCGGGGACGACGCGCAAGAGTCCTCGCACAGTGTCGTACACCGCCGACAACATCGTCGATACTTGGAAGGGGTTTTTTGCCGCGCTCTTGCTCGGCTGGTCTGCTTCCGACGAGGTGTACGGATAACCAACGTGGTTGAGAGGCGGTCCCTGTAGAGACCACAGGAAGTATGCCAGACCCCTGACAGACATGGAGAGCACAGCGAACTCGGCCACTCATGCGCTTCCTCGTCCGTACGCGGAGGACCTTGACACGCCGTGCGTGATCGTCGACTTGGCGTGCCTGGAGCGCAACATAGCTGAGATGGCGGCGCTCGCGTACGAAGCACAGGTGACGCTGCGACCGCATATCAAGACACACAAGACCCCGCAGATCGCAGCAATGCAACTCGACGCTGGCGCGGTGGGGTTGACCTGCGCCAAGGTCGGCGAGGCCGAGGTGCTAGCCGACGCCGGGTTCGCTAATCTCTTCGTCTGCTACCCGATAGTCACCCAGATGAAGGCGCGGCGACTAGCAGCCCTCGGTGCCCGCCCTGGGCTGTCGGTCTCGACGATAGTCGATAGCCCCCAAGGCATCGCCGCGCTGTCGGCCGCTTTCGCCGGCGCGGCTGAACCATTGGAGACGTTGGTCAAGGTCAACACCGGGCTCGGTCGGGTCGGCGTCGCTCCGGGGGCGGCTACGGTGGACCTCGCGCGGTCGGTTGAGGCAGCGCCAGGGCTGCGCTTCGGCGGCGTCTGTGCCCACGAGGGCTTCACGTACAGCCTGCCAGACCCCGAAGAGCGCGCCGCGTCAGCGCGCGCTGGGGCCGAGGCGCTGGTGGAGACCGCGGAGGGCCTGTCGGCGGCCGGTCTGCGCGCCGCCCGCGTCAGTGTCGGAGCAACCCCTGGCATCGATACCTTGGCAACGGTGCCGGGCGTGACGGAGATCCGCCCAGGCAATTACGTCTTCTACGATGCGATGCAGGTCGGGCTCGGCGTCGCGACCCTCGACCGCTGTGCCTTGCGTGTCCTTACCACGGTGGTAAGCCACGCTGCGCGCGACCGCGCCGTGATCGACGCCGGTTCGAAGACGCTCACCACCGACCAAGGCGCGCACGGCCAAACTACGGCGGGAGGCTACGGTACGATCGTCGGGCGGGAGGATATCCACATAGAGCGGCTGTCCGAGGAGCACGGTTGGCTCCGCCTCGATCCTGCAGGGAGTGACGTGGAGATCGGAGATACGTTAGAGATAGTGCCGGTCCATGGTTGCCCAGTTGCCAACCTTGCCCACGAACTGACGGTCGTCTGCGACGACGCCGTGGTCGGGCGGTGGGCAGTCGCAGCGGCCGGACGCGTTCGGTAATTTGCCACTTCGTTCGCGATCCGGTTTGGTAGCTGGCGAGAGCTCAAAATGATCTCAGGGTGGAGGACTTCGGTGTGGAGCACCAGGAGAAGTACAGCCCAAGATTCATCTAACAGGGTGACCGACGGGGCTCGAACCCGCGACCTTCTCTAGAGCCACAATCCGATGCGACTCATCCCAGCGCGTCCTAGTGTGTCCGGGAATTGGCCCTATTAATGGGGTTTTCGGCGATTTTGCGGAATGCGTGTGTCCATTGTGTACTGGCCTGTACTAACCCGGTTGCAGTACGGTTGCAGTACGCTGAGATAACCGCGAGAGGGTGAAGGATATCTCACCCCAAATTCGTTCGGGGACTCCTTGGGCACGCCTTAGCCATAACATTGGCCTCGTGCTTGCACTCATGCTCGAAGAATCTACGGTAAAGAGACTTCAGTAAATAAGGATGTAAGAAAGGCCGAGGTTGTTAGACCCCAGCCTTCCAAAGCATTGGTAACGCTCCTGTGTCCTACTTCGTTGGTGATGGACCCGCGGTAGCGAATTGCCACGTGTAGCCTGTGGGCAGCACGTTACCTGCTTTGTCCCTGATGCCAGTCATGAGGGTCGCCCGATATGCGCGTGGCTTGAGGACCCAGATGAGCTAGCCTCCAACGTCTGCTACCGGCTCATGCAGTAACGTGGTAGCCCGCACTCGAGTTGCCGCGACGGAGGCTGCTACCATCACCCAGCCGACTTCCGGAGAGCAGGTGGTGAGTAGGCACCTGGTGCTGCAAAGGCCTACTGGCCGAGGACGGAGTGCTCGCTACACGGTAGATCTTAACGTAACCTCAAGGTCTGGGTCTTACGTACTCTTCTTTTTCCACGGGGACTCCGTGCTTTATGTAATAGTCAGCAAAGCGTATTTCCAAGGGTACAAAGTTCTCATCGTAGCCGAACGCCTCTGGTCCCCACACACGGAGCGCGGCTTCTGACCGCATGATCTCGGGGGTCGGGATGCCGATCGCAGTCACGCGCTGACCGTAGCGCAGGCGCTCCGTTGTTATGGCAGTTGCTCGTTCGCTGTCGAGCAGGCAGATCAAGTCCGGTACGCTCGCGATCGTCTCCCCATTCTTGACGGCCACCAGGTTTTCGTTTTGGAAGCTAATCTTCAACTCGCTTCCTCGTGATCTCCCCAGGCCTTGGAGGACGGAACTGCCTACGGCGAAGCCCTCGCGAGTCCGCCGTTCGACGTCTACGACCTTGCCGTCGAAGAGCGGTATGCCCCGACCGTAGATGGTATTGCGTGTCGCCGCACACGCGGCCTCTATTGGATGAATTCCCCTCTTGCGGGCCCCAGCCACAGCCTCCCCGAGGGTGATGCCCATAGACACCGTGCCGCCTACGGCGGTGCGCTTGAATTCGGCGCCGGACATAGGGTAGTCGACAAGCATCGCGTGCCCGCCCATGCGGATGGTGACGCCGCGGGCGATCCACTCCAGCTGATAGTTGTCTGGGGTCTCTATGGTCGCAATGGCGCCTCGCTCATCCGCGACCACGGCTGGGGTGCCTGAGATGCCGTAGACGTGGAAGGTCTCCATCTGAAGTTCCGGGAACGCCCTTCCCATTCCGTCGCCATCCACGACAGGCAGGCGCGCACGCGCGGCGGCGACGAAGGGTATCTGGGAGTTGACTCCACCGCACTCTATGGGCGAAGTGGCGTCGGCCTTTCGGCCGAGCCTGCGTTCCTCGGCGCGGAGCGCACGTACGGTCTCCATGCCCTCAGGGATCTTCTCTATCATCACGGTCGGCGCGCCCATCATCGCCGTGGGCAAGACGAGTGCGTCGTCATGAAGTTCTTCTGGATCAATTAGTGTTACAGGTCCTTCTTCCTCGATCGCCTGCTGGGCCATCACCTTGCCAACGAAGGGGTCACCCCCTCCCCCGGTGCCCAGGATGGCGGCGCCGATCGCGAGGTGGTCTAGGTCAGTGGCCGTAACCTCTCTCATGGATGGCCCCCTAGTAGCTTCGCAGGCGTCCCGCCGCCTTCACCTTTATGCGCACGGCGTTGCCGGGGAGGTAAGCAAGAGGAACTTCCTCGACCTCGACCATCTCGAGACTATCCTCGTCGGCCCCGGCGCGTACCGCTTCTTCAAATGCGGTTCGGCGGGCCTCTTCCATAACCTCGTCCCTGGAGCGCTCCGCGAGGGAGAAAACGCGGTCGATGGTGCCAGATACCTGGGCTATCGCGGCCCCCACAGCGTTCGCGACCTCGAAGTGCTCCGGTTTATGGACCTTCGAGACGCCCGGGAGTTTGTCGGGTAGGAGTATGCTGCCTCCGCCGACGGCGATCACGGGCACCTCATCGGCGCTGGTCTTCATCCGGTCGATGGCCTCCTCGAACATCTCCGCACCGCGGTGGTATGCGGCCTCCACGACCTCTGTGGCAGACTCGATCCGCCCGGGCTCGCCCACGTCGGCCATGCCGCGTGAGACGGCTACGTCCGTCATCGTTAGCGTATCCCCACCGAAGCAGACGGCTCTCTTGGTAATGGCGTGCCCTACGCTTTCCGGGCCGATGCGTACCTGGCCGTCAGACCCGTTTTCGTCGGCCCGGACTATGGAGCCGCCGCCGAGGCCGATGGAGAAGAGATCCGGCATGCGAAAGTTCGTCTGCACGCCGCCGATCTCGACGGCGACGGCAGACTCGCGCGGGAAGCTCGACGAGAGTACGCCGACATCGGTGGAGGTCCCACCCACGTCCACAACCACCGCGTCGGCCATGCCTGAGAGGAACGCGGCGCCGCGGATGCTGTTGGTGGGCCCACACGCGATAGTCAGGATAGGATAGCGCAGCGCGTAGTCTAGGGACATGAGCGTTCCGTCGTTCTGGGATAGGAAGAGCCGGGCACTGATGCCGAGGCGCTCGAGCGCCCCCTCAAAGGCACCGACCACCCGCCGAGCCACGGGCGTTACGGCGGCGTTCAGCACTGTCGCGTTCTCGCGCTCCAAGAGGCCTACGCTGCCGATCTCGGAGGAAATCGAGACGGGAACCTCACCGCCGGCCTCCTCAGCGATAATCTCGGCTGTCCGCCGTTCATCGTCGCTCTTGACCGGCGAGAAGACCGAAGTGACGGCGAAGACCTCTACCTCGCCCTTCATCCGCCCAACGACCCTTCTAACAGCCTCTTCGTCGAAGGCTGAGATCGCTCGCCCGTCGTACTCCACGCCGCCTGGCAGGATCTCGGCAGGTCCTTCCACGCCGTTCCGCAAATCCTGCGGCCACGCTGCAAGCGGCCTTATCGCCTGCGTGGCTGGCGCTCCGAGCCTCAAGATTCCCACCCGGGACAAGCCCCGACGCTCGATGATCGCGTTAGTAACTTGCGTGGTACCGAGCATTGCGTGCGTGATCTCTGCGGGATCCACACCCGCATCCCGCACGACCTCGGAGACGACCCGCTCTATGCCAGATATTACGTCCTCCGTGCCGGGGGTCTTGTCTTTGGCGAGGAGACGATCGCTTTCGTCGAGGATCACGGCGTCGGTGTTCGTGCCTCCAACGTCGATGCCTAGGCGCATCAGGCTTCTACCTCCTCTAGCGGCGAGTACGAAAACGGATAACCGAAGTAGTCGGGGCCTACGATCTCGAGCGCCTCAGGTGTACGCCAGATCGGTGCGCAAGGCAGCCCGATGACCTCGATCCGCGCCCCGTAAGAGATCCCTTCGGTGGTGATGGGCGTACGATTATCGGCGTCGAGTACCGCGATGAGGTCTGGCACAGTGACGAGCGGTTCGCCGTCGCGCACAGCCACAAGATGCTCGTTCTGAAATTCGAGCTCTAGCGAAGAACCGGAGTACTCCTGCAAGCCTTCTACCTTTGCCGTACCCCTGGCGAATCCTTCGACCGTACGTCGCAAAACGTCGACGACCTTTCCGCGGAACAAGAGCCGCCCGCGGGTCGTCTCAAGTAGCGCGTCCAAAGCGTCGAGGCCGCGCTCGCGTGCGGTGCGTACGCTCTCCCCTATCTCGACCGCGCGGCTCATCGTCCCCGGTATCACCGACGAGGTGGCCTGCTCCACGGTCATCGGGTAGAGGGCTATGATAGAAGACCCGCCCATCTCCACTGTAGCAGTTCGGCTGAGACGCTCGGTCCAGGTATTGTCCACCGTCTCGATGAGTCCCAAATTTCCCTTCTCGTCTGCGAGTGCCATGGGAGTGGCGGAGATACCCCGCACGCTCATCGAGCACATCGGGATCTCCGGGAAGGCTCGACCCATTCCGTCGGCGTCGAGCAGCGGTAAGCCGAGCTCGGCGGCCGCCACAATCGGAATGGTAGAGTTGATGCCACCAGCCTCAACAGACATCAGGGCCGCCACCTTCTCTCCGAGCCTGTTTTCGACGGCATTGACTACCCTTTTGAGTTCGGCGCCGTTCGGTATCTTTTCCACGAGGACGGTTGGTGCCCCCATCATCGCCACCGGCAGCACCAGGCCATCCCCAGCTATCTCCTCCGCCGCAACGAGTTCCACTGGTCCGTACAGCTCGATGGCCTGCCGGGCCATCAGCTTTCCGAGGTATGGGTCTCCCCCTCCCCCTGCGCCCAGCACCGTCGCGCCAACCGCGAGGTCTTCCAAGATCCCCTGATCGATGTACGGGTGCAACGCAAACTCCCCTTCAGCGTGTGGTGGCAGTCTCGCTGAACTCGACCTGGCCGCGGTTCTGGAACGAGGCGAGCGCCTTCATCACCACGTAGTAGAGCACCGCGGCGCAGAGTAGAGAGTTGACCGCGGGTATTCCGAACCGCTCCTCTGAGACATAACCGACGACCGAAGCCACCAGCCAGACGATCAAGGTTACGGGGTTGAACTGCTCCTGCCGGGGGGGCAAGGCGCCGTCGTGGGCGCTCTCTTCCAGCCTGTCGCGGTGGCGCCGCAGCAAGTAGTAGTCGACGACCATGATGCCAGCTATCGGGGGCACAACGACACCGAGCAGGGTGAGGAATCCGACGAACTTACCGAGGATGCCGGCGGCGGAGAGCACGGTTCCGAGCACACCCACCACTACGGTTATCAGGGCACGGTTGTAACGCTTGCCTATGGTCGTGTCGATGAAGTTCGCCAGGCCGAGCGACGAGGAGTAGAGGTTCCAGTCGTTTATCTTCAGGGTTCCGGCAACGAGGATTATCGTGCCGATCACACCGCTCGTCGAGGTGACGATCTGTATGACATCCTGGCTCTTGACCGCATGGGCGAGCAGGACACCTATGAGGCCGATAGTGTACTCGCCGAGGGTAATGCCCAACACGGTCTGCTTGATTACATCCGCGGCCGAGCGGTTGAAGCGCGTCATGTCTGGTGTGATCACGGCGCCTACTATGAAGCCGCCGGCGACGATGGTCGCACCGGCGGCGAGGGTCAGCTCTGGTCCCGGCGCTGGAGAAGATACCAGCTGGCCCAAACTGTAGTCTTGCAGGGCACTTATTATCGAGTAGCCGGCAAGGAGGAGAAAGGCCGGCACCGTTATATACGCAACCCAGGCCATCGAGAGAAATCCGTAGATGACGACCAGAGTGACGGCCAGCCCAGTGATGATCGACCAGACCCATATCGGGAGCCCGCCTAGAAGGGAATGTACCCCCTCTGCGAATACCGCATTCTGGACGCCGAACCAGCCGATCAGGCTCACGGCGAAGACCAACCCGATGAGGGCCGATCCGAAGCGCCCGAATCCGCTCCATCTGGCGAGCACAGAGGTGCTGAGGCCCTCCCGCATACCCGCTATGCCCACGAAGACGGCGACTATCTCCAGTATTATTGCTCCCAGAGTCAGCGCCAGGAAAGCCAACCAGAAGCTCATACCGAACCCGAGCGTCGCGCCTAATAAGAACTGCGAGAGAGCGGAGAGCTGACCGAAGCGTTGCACGGCCACGGTGAACCACGAATACCGCTCCGACTCGGGTACCCTGGACAGCGAATAGTCGTCGTGGCCGATCTGCTCGACCTGTTCCCCGGTGCTCCTCGTCTCGTCAGCCAAACACACTCCCTCCGCCATTATTCGCGTCCACTGCCAGCGTAAGAACAAGTGCCAATGGTAGCATTTTCAGACGGGCGTTTGCACGGTCGAACACCGAGATGCGAGTCCAGTCGCAGAGCCCGCTCGACAGGATAGGCACTCATCTTGGCACAAGCCACGCTCGTTCTCAGCCGCCCTTTTCTCTACTTCGTGAATATCGAGAGGGGCGTTGAGAGAATTGCGCGGCACCGTCGGATGGGCTCGAAAAGCTGTTACGAACGGCGGGTTAGAGTCAAAAGCCCGCGGCCTCGAGGCCGGGGATTGTGTTTTACCTGCAAAAGGGAGGGTGACCGACGGGGCTCGAACCCACGCCCTTCGGAGCCACAATCCGAATAACTCCTATCGCAAATAGCCCATAGTTGAGCCGAAAAGTCTGCGTTTGCAGGCATTATGCGGGCAACACTCAATCCGTTGTGTACCGTCATATACCAGTCGATATCGTCCCTACTGCTGCCACTACTGCTGCCAGCGCAGATGCAGTTCGTTGATTCCAAAAAAGTAAGCATTTGAGGAATCTGCCAGACCTGGACTCGAACCGAGACTACAGCGGAGGTCATAACTGTCGAACCGTTATGCGATCTATTGATGTTGGAGGAATGTACCGGAGGCCTGCTTCTTGCTCGTCTCCGGGTCGACGCTCTTGATCATCGCTACAGCGGAAGTGCGCAATGAGCATAGCCTGACGGATGCGATCCTGGTGCGGGTTTGGCCTACACTAGGGCGGTTGGCCCATGTGGTGACGAAGCCGGAGGTGGCGAGGGTATGCGATATGGTCTGTATGTGGCCGCTCAGCATCCGGCGGGAGCAGATCCGAGCCGGTATTTGGGCGAGCACCTCGAGCAAGTCCGGTTCGTGCGCGACAACGGGTTCGATTCCGTGTTCGCGGGACAGCATTTCCTCTCCGACCCCTTCCAGATGCTGCAGCTCACCCCCCTCCTGGCGCGCCTAGCGGGCGAAAGCGGCGACCTGACCGTCGGCTCCGGCGTCTTCCTCGCCGCCCTGCTCAACCCCGTCGAGCTTGCCGAGCAAGCGGCCACCCTCGACATCATCTGCGGCGGACGGTTCGTTCTCGGCGTTGGCCTCGGCTATCGAGACGAGGAAAACATGGCGTTCGGGCTCACCTCGCATCGTGCGCGGGTACTCGAAGAGAAGCTGGACGTCGTGCGCAGGCTCCTCCAAGGCGAACGCGTCACCGCCGCCGGCCACGGCTACCGCTTGGAGGACGCGAAGTTGAGCCTGCGACCGATTTCCGACCCTCGCCCGCCGATCTGGCTCGCGGCGAACAGCGACGTGGCCGTCAGGCGAGCGGCGCGACTCGCCGACACCTGGTTCGTCAACCCGCACGCCACGGTGCACGAGGTGGAGAGGCAGGTCGCCCTATTTGAGGCGGAACGCGGAACCGCGCCCTCCGAGCTTCCCGCGTTACGGGAGGTGTGCGTCAG
>JBKPOM010000012.1:0-3922 GCA_046733115.1 Actinomycetota bacterium
TGCCGGAGACCGCGGTGGCGAGGATCTACTGGGCCATGAGCCGCATCATGCTGCGCAGGCTCGTCAGCGCGATCGGCTGAAATGCCTCAAGAGGGGCTTCTCAAGGCAGCTTTGAGGCTTATTGCAAAACAGTTTCTAGCACTTCAGCATTTCAGGTCTTTTTGACGATAGTTAACCGGCTAATTATCTTTATGTGTCCCCTGACGGGCTACCGGGTTCGTGGGTGTGGCGGGCGGTGCCACGGTCAGGTCGGCTGACAAGCTGAAATGCTGAAGTGCTGAAAAGCCTGCGAAGCAGACGTGCTGCAACGCTTTCAGCGTTGCAAGATCCAGCGTTTGAGGCCTCCTGCCCAGTACGTTATTTTTTGCCACAGGGAGGCTGCTTCGTAGCCTTTCTGGACGACGAGGGGGCTGCTGCCCACGTCGCGACCTTCCACGGAGACTTCGACGGTGCCGAGCTTTTGTCCCTTCTTGGCCGAGGGTGGGGCTTCTTTGTGCGTTGCTTGCCGCGCTACTTCGATGCCGGGGCCGGCCAGGGCGGTTACGTTTTTGGCGGCGACGAGCTTTGCCGTTTCGTCCCTGCGGTAGGGCAGTTCGAGGTTGGCGAACTCGTCTCCCTGTTTTACGAGGGGCTCGTTTTCGAACTCGCCGAAACCGTACTCGAGCGCCGTTCTGGCCGCGTCGAAACGTTGGAGGTCGTCTGCGGCGTCGAGGATCACGGCGATGTAGTACTCGTCGCCGCTCTCGGCCGAGGCCACCAGGCATGCGCCGGCCTGGGGAGAGGTTCCCGTCTTGATGCCTGTCGCGGGGCCGTAGTCGTAGCCAGAGTTGGGAACGACGAGGAGGTTCGTATTGACTACCTGTATCTGTCTGTCTTGCGTCGAGATCGTGGCCTCGGGCTCGGCGACGATCTTGCGGAACTCGGGGTACTTCATGGCCGCCTTGGCTACCTTCGCAAGGTCCCTAGCGCTCGAGTAGTTTTCGGGGTCGTCGATGCCGGCGGGGTTCTCGAAGTGGGTGTTCTTCAGGCCCATCTCCTTGGCCTTGTCGTTCATCTTCCCGACGAACTCGTCCACGCTGCCGCCCCCCAGGTGCTCGGACAGCGCGTAGACCGCGTCGGTTCCTGAGGGGACCAGGGCCGCCGTGAGGAGGTCTTCGACGCTCACCTGGTCGTAGGGGTACAGGCCGACGTTGCTGTAGACCGACCCAGCGTAGGCGGCGGCGTCTTCGGAGACGGTCACCTTTTCGTCCAAGTCGACGCCTTCGTCCAGCGCCACGAGGGCGACCATGAGCTTGGTCGTCGAGGCTATAGGGACCCGCTTGTCCGAGTCTTTGCCGGCCAGGTAAAGGCCCGTGTCGGCGTCGATGAGCGCCCAGGACCCCGCGTCCAGCTTCGGCGCCCCAGCAGGGGGCGCTCCGGTCTCCTGGGCTACGGCCCGGGCGAGCGAGGACCCGGGCGCCAGGATCAGCAAGATCGAGAACGCGATCAGGGTCGCGGCGCTTTTGACGAGGTCTATTCTTGTTCGCACCCGTTGCTCTCCTCTACCTTTGACGGCCGCACTGAGCTCTCCCGGCCCGCTCCCCCTACAACGACGCCGCCGACGGCGATGGACGAGGGTATTTTGCATGAGAGGACCGTCGCTTACCACCTCCCGAGCACTATGTTCGGGAAGAACCGTTGCCGCTGCGGTGGGTCGGCGTTACGCTTAGGGTGGTCCGGTGCTCTTTCGGCGAGAGGATGATGCATGGGAGACCGTCGGAGGTTGTCCAGAGAAGACCTCGAGGCCATGCGCCAGGAGTTTGTGGTCGGCGAGCGCGCCGGCGGCCTGGACGATGACCTCCACCAGCTGCGCCGCAGCATCAGGCTGGGCGTGAGCACCGAGGATTGGGCCAGGGCGCGAGATCTCGCGCCATCATACGCCAGGGCGCTTCGGAGGTACCTGGATCAGGGTTAGTGTCCAGCAAAGACGCCCCGATTTTCGAGAAATCGGTCGAAAATCACTCATTTGGGGGATGCGCAGGGCGCTTGCGGCGTCGTAGAGTATAAGCAGCACCGGGCGAGGAGCCCCTCCCAGGAACCCGAGGCCCGGCCATATTACCCGTAGGATCGGGCCTCCGGTACCTTCCCCCTCCTTACCAGCCCGGTCCTACTTCTTTGCCGCTATCCCGCCGGTGACGGGCGTAACCCGCGACGGCACCTTCCGTACTACAAATAGCCAAGTCGCTATCGGATCGTTGCAGGAACGTTCATTTTCTAGGCCGCGCCCTTTAGGCCATTAAAGAGAGGATGTGGAGGCTCGATGAGGATCCCGCCGACGGGATACCTGACGCTTGCGTTGCTCTGCGGAGACCTTCTCTGTGTCATAGGCTGGGCGTTGACAAGGATCTTCTTTATACTCGTCGTCGGCATCGTGGCCGGCGTGGGTTCGGTGCTTGCGGCGATGCGCTGGGAGGAGTAGTGGGCGTGCTCAACCTGGGATACCCGTTGTGGCTGTTGCTGGCCGTGCTCGTGGTACTCGGCCTGCTCACGTTCTACGTGCTGCGCGGGCGCGTGTCCGACAGGCTGCTCTTGCCCCTGACGGTCGTCCTTGCTCCCGTGTGTGCCGCGGCCGTGGTGGCGGTTGCCGTGCTAATATCCGCCCTGCTGTCACCGCTCTACGAAGCCCCGACCGATTCCGCAAGGCAGAAGCCCCAGAAAACGCCGGCGGCCACCCCTGAACCCACGAGCCCCCAAACGACAGGACCTACCGCATCCCCGACCCCTTCGCCGAGCGTGTCGCCGAGCGCCGCACCGAGTGCCTCTCCGAGCGCCGCATCGTCGGCTTCAGCGAGCGCGTCGCCGTCTCCCTGAGCGGAGGCACTTAGCCTCCGAACAGCCTCCGCCAAGGGGCGCGTTACTCCGTCTGTCGGTCGGATCTCATCCTGTTGAGCTCGGCCTGCAGCCTTTCGGCCCGCGCTTTCTCGCGGCTCGCGGTCTCGCGCAGGGCGAGCTGTTCGACCTCGACGGCCTCCAGGCGACCCTCCAGCCGATCCAACTCCGACAGGATCTCCTCGGCCTTGTCCTGCAGGGCTCCAACTCCCTCGGAGAGACGCTCCGAGGTCTCCGTCGGCGTGCCCGCTTTCTCCGCGCCGGATGGGGGGCGTCCGGCGGAAAAACCTCTTCACGTGGCATCGCGACGGTCTCGGACGAGACGGCGGCCTTCCTATCCTCCAAGTTGGCGCGCGCCGCGCTCGCAGGAACGAGCCACGGTCCCGGCGCCCCCTCCACGAGGCTCGGTCCCCGCTCGCCCTCCAGCTCCCCGGCGCGAAGCATCTGGCGCATGCGCGCCGGCGAGATGCCGAGCCCCCGCGCCGCCTCGTGCGCCGTATAGTAGTCCGCCTCTCGCACCATAAGCCCTAGACACCCCTGCCCCGCCCATCCCACGCCTTTCAGCATTTCAGCTTATCGGCGTTCCCATTGCTGAAATGCTGACCGGCTGAAATGCTGAAATGCTAGAGTGTTGCCGTTTCGTTACCCAACGTTGGCCTTCGTGTTACCCGCGCCGTGTGACAGCGGGTTGCATCGATACTGACCTGCTCGTGGGTTGACACAACTTCCGCCTATCAGGCAGGCTCCTCATCGAGACCACAAATGTGCATCATGCGATGTGGGTCATGTCCACTGAAACCTGCTGTGACCCGGGGATAAGGTCACGTGCAACCGGCGCCCGACACCTTCTCTATTTTCCCTTCATCACAGCACGCGGGCGCCGGGCCTTCCGGCGTGCGGGATCTCCCCCGAGGGGTTAAACTCAGGGAGGACCCGACTCTTTGGGAGGTAGATTGGCGTGAGGGTCTTGGTCGCCGGGGCGCACGGCAAGACGGCGAGGCGTCTGACGAGGATGCTGGTCGAGGACGGCCACGAGGTCAGGGGGCTCGTCCGC
>JBKPOM010000013.1:0-17775 GCA_046733115.1 Actinomycetota bacterium
CGGGGTAAGATGCCCCGGCTCCTTCCTTCTCTCAGTTGTCTTGGTGAGTCAAGTATCTTACTTCTGTAAATAGGTTAGGTACTCGGCGGCACGTAAAGTTGGAGATCGTTTCCCTCGCTGTCTTTGAACGTTGCAACGCGACCCCATGGATGCTCGGAGATCTCGGCCGGTACCTCGACACCTTGCTCCTTCAGATTACTAACGATCTCCTCTAGGCTGCCTTCGGGTTGGAAGGTGACGACGGGACCTCCCGTGGCCCCTGCCCCCGAAGGCTCGCGTCCGTTCAGTCCGATGGTAAGCCCGTTGGCATCTACCTCAGCCCACTCCCCGTCTTCGTTCGTGATCTGCAATCCCAATGTATCTCTATAGAAACCTTTGGCCCGTTCGATGTCCTGTACCGGCATCCACACTACCGCCACGCCTCTAAGCATTCTCGTCGCCTCCTCTAACGCTATATCGTGTGGTTAAGCTGTCAGGCGTTGTCCTGCCAAACAGTAAGCAAACTAACCAAACGCCTTCCGTACTTTCGAACACCCCGATGCGCTTCCGCGCGCCTGATAACACCGCGACCCTAATCTCGCTTCAATAGTAGGTTTCTGACGTCGCCTTCAGCCAGCAGAACATCGAATCGGAGTATCGCCGGTTTTGTAGTTTCAGATCGACTCCAAAGTCGCGACGCGGCCCCAGGGATGTTCGGAGATGCCGGCGGGGACTTCGACGCCGTGGTTTTTCAGGTCGTCTATGGTCTGTTCCAAGCCGGCTTCGGGCTGGAAGGTTACGACGGGGCCGCCCTCGACGCCGGCTCCCGCGGGCTCACGGCCGTTCAAGCCGATCGTTAGGCCGTTCGCGTCCACCTCGGCCCAATCTCCGTCCTCGTTGGTGATCGTGAGTCCCAGGGTGTCCCCGTAGAAGCCCTTGGCCCGCTCTATGTCCTGCACCGGCATCCATACCACTGCTACGCCTTCGAGCATTAGTCGCCTCCTTGTGTTGCGTTGGTCGAGATCAGGGTACAAGCGATACCCCGGGAGGCAGTAAGCAAACTAACGGAACGCTTGGAGGAAACGGTCGACGATCTTAGCTTCCGCTTCGACGAGCGAGATCTCGCGGTTCAGTTCGCGGCTCAGGCTGGTTACGCCGAACTCCTTGATGCCGCAGGGTGTTATGCGGTCGAACCAGGAGAGGTCCGTTTTCACGTTCAGGGCGAATCCGTGGGAGGTGATCCAACCAGAAGAGAACTTCACGCCGATGGCGGCGATCTTGTTCTTCCCCACCCAAACGCCCGTGTACTCCGGATGGTGCCAGCCCTCCAGGCCGTAGTCTTCCAGGAACCGGATGATGACGTCTTCCAGCTCGCGCAGGTAAGCGTGGGTGTCGCGCACCTTGAGGCGTATGATCGGGTACCCCACGATCTGGCCTGGACCGTGGAAGGTCGCGTCCCCTCCCCTATCGCTCCAGAACACCTCGGCACCTAAAGACCGCAGGCACTCCTCTCCTGCGCCCAAGTTCGCCGCGTCATTCGCCGCCCGTCCCACCGTGAAGACCGGCGGGTGCTCGCAGAGGATGAAGGTGTCCGGGATATCATCCCTCTTCCTGAGCCGCACGAGGTCCTTTTGGAGATCCCAGGCCTCCACGTAAGGTGTCAGCCCCGGCAACCGCCGCACGTCGACGATCGCTTGGGGCGCTTGCTTTTTCAGATCCACGCCGAAGCTCTAGGCGCTTGCTACACCGGCCGCGGGGCTTCGCCTGGCGTCCGAGGTCTGCTCGTGGGCGTGGTAGGAGCTGCGGACTAGCGGACCGCTCTCGACGTGCCTGAAGCCCAAAGTGAAGCCGTACTGGCGCAGGTTCGCGAACTCCTTGGGCGCGTAGTAGCGGCTCATCGGGAGGTGATTCTCGGAGGGCCTGAGGTATTGGCCGATGGTCAGGATGTCCACCTCGTGGTCCCTCAGGTCGCGCATGGTCTGGTGGATCTCCTCCTCCACCTCGCCAAGCCCGACCATGAACCCGCTCTTGGTCAGGCCTTCGGGGTTGAGCTCCTTGGCGTAGCGGAGCAACTCAAGGGAGCGCCGGTACTTGGCTTGAGGACGAACCGCGGGGTAGAGGCGGGGGACCGTCTCGATGTTGTGATTGAAGGTATCGGGACGGGCGTCTATGACGATTTGGATGGCGTCGCGGTCGCCCTTGAAGTCGGGGGTCAAAACCTCGACGGCGCAGCCCGGGACCTGGTCCCGGATCGCGCGTATCGTCCCGGCGAAGACGGAGGCGCCCCCGTCTGAGAGCTCGTCGCGGTTCACGCTCGTAATAACGGCGTGCTCGAGGCCCATCTGCTTTGCGGCGTCGGCGACGCGGTAGGGCTCGTCGAGGTCGAGTTCGGTCGGCTTGCCCGTGAGCACCGCGCAGAAGCCGCAAGAACGGGTGCAGACGTTGCCGAGGATCATGAACGTGGCCGTGCGGTTGTTCCAGCACTCGCCGATGTTCGGGCAGCGAGCCTCCTCGCAGACCGTGTGCAAATTCAGCCCGCGCATCGTCTCCTTGATGTCCCTGTAAACCTCGCCCTCGGGGACGCGCGCCTTCAGCCACTCGGGGCGGCCGTGAGCCCCAGGCAATCCCCTCGCCTGCTGCCGGAAGGGTAGGTACTCCGTCGGCGTTCCGTCGGGCGGCGGCGGCACGGGCCTGTCTTCCCAGCGGTGGCGGACCTCGAAGGTCTTCGTGCCGTCGTCCAGTACTTTCAGCTCTATCTTTCTGCGCGCCACGGCTCTCCTATCTTTTCACACCTTGTGCCCTATGTTAGCGCATGCCGGCCAAAACGTACCGTGTCTGCTATCGCACGGAAGGCAATAGGCTGCCTACCAGGTCCGGGTGAACGGCAACGCCACCGCGCACGGGCCTACATCTTGCACTACCCTTGGATTCCCGCTTGCGCGGGAATGACGGATGAGGAGGACCAGGCGCACGCCCGCAGCCGGAAAGTGCGACCGCCCAGACCGACCCGGTATCAGGGCACAGGCAAAGTCGGGGCGGCGTTTACGCTAGACGCCAACGCCGCCCGAAGCCCTCCTGACAAGCTGAAATGCTGAAGTGCTGACTGCTAGAAATGGATCGGATGTCCTTCCACGGCCATCGCGGCCTCGCCGACGACCTCGGAGAGACTCGGGTGGGGGTGCATGGTCATCCCGATCTCTTCGGCCGTGCCCTCGACGAGCTTGGCGAAAACGCCCTCGGTGATCAGGTCCGTCACCTTGGGCCCTATGGCGTGCATCCCGAGGATGAGGTCGGTCTCGGCGTCGGTCACTATCTTGAAGAAGCCGTTTGGCTCGCCTTCGATCAGGGCTTTGCCGATAGCCCTGAACGGGAATTTGGTCTCGTTGACCTCGTAGCCTTCCTCCTCGGCCTGCGCCTTGGTGAGCCCGAAAGAGGCCACCTCAGGCCGGGAGAAGGTGACGCGCGGGACGAGGTTCCTGTCCTTGGGCATCGGGTTCTCGCCGGCCATGTGCTCGACGGCAACGATGCCCTCGTGCCCGGCCTCGTGGGCGAGCCAGAAGCCCCCTACCACGTCCCCCGCCGCGTACACGCCATCCTCGGCCGTCCGCCCGTACTCGTCGACCTGGATGATGCCACGGTCGTTGAGCTCGACCTCGGTCACGTCCAGGTTGAGGTCCTCGGTGACGGTCCTACGCCCGACCGCGACGAGCAATGCCTCGGCCTCGAGGGACTCTCCATCGTCGGCCTCGCCGGTAGGCGGGTCTTCGCCGCCGTAGCCGCCGCCCTCGCCCTCGGTCTCTTCTTGCTCGCCGGACTCGGCGCTGGCGATCTCGATCTTGACGCCGTCGTCGGTCTTCTCCAGGCTCTCGGGATCGGCCTTGGTGCTCGTGAGCACGGTGATGCCCCTGTTCTCGAACTCCTTTTTGAGGGCCTCGGAGATCTCCGGGTCCTCGAGTGGCACGAGACGGTCCAGGATCTCGACGATGGTCACCTCGGTGCCGAAGTCGTTGTACATGCTGGCGAACTCGACGCCTACGGCGCCCGAGCCGAGGATGATAACGCTCTCGGGATAACTCTCGTCGTTGGTGACGATGTCGTCCGAAGAGATGACTTTCTCTCCGTCGAACTCCAGACCGGGTAGGATGTTAACGGCGGAGCCGGTGGAGATCAGCACGTTCTCCGCCTCGAGTTCCTCCTCGCCATCATCGGTCTCGACTTTGATCTTCTTGGGCTCGACGAAGCTGCCGACCCCGTTGTATACGGTAACCTTGTTCTTCTTCATCAGGCCCTGCACGCCGCGCCTGAGCTGGGTGACGACCTGCTCGCGGCGCTTGGCGGCCTGCGGGTAGTCGAACTCCACCTCGCCTACCTTGACCCCGTATTCCTCGCCGTTCTTGGCGTCGTGCAAGAGATGGGCCGTCTGGAGCAGCGCCTTGGTCGGGATGCATCCCACGTTCAGGCACGTGCCCCCGAGGTGCCCACCCTCCCGCTTCTCGATCAGGGCCACGCTCATCCCAAGCTGGCTGGCCCGGATCGCCGGTATGTATCCCGCGTTCCCTCCGCCGATGATCACGAGGTCGAACTGTTCAGCCACCCTTGGCTCCTTTCTGTTTTAGGTTACGGGCTTCAGGTCTCAGGTTTCAGGATGTTCTGGTGCCGCGCCACAACCTTTCCCAGACAACGACTCCTTCCCGGTACCCGACGCCTCCTCACCGCAATTCTAACTGCCCGTGTTCCCCCGAACCATCTTCGGCCTGGCACTCGGGACAGAAGTGCGACGGCCTCCCGCTTACCTTTTCCCGAACCACTTGCCCTTCACACCCCGGACAGGGCTGTCCTTGTTTCTCGAAGACCCTGAGGTGGTTCTGGTGCTCGCCTGGCCTGTCCAGCACGTCCCTGAAGAGGCGCACCGTCGTGCCCCGGTGCTCCACGCCTGCCGCGAGGTTCGCCCGTATGGCGTCATAGAGCGCATCCCATTCCCCCTCCGAAAGCGTGTTGGCCTTGCGCCTCGGATGCACCCCCGCATCGTACAGGATCTCGTCGACGTAGATGTTACCTATTCCCGAGACGACTTTCTGGTCGAGGAGCAAAGGTTTGATCTGGGCCCTCCGCGAACCGATCTTACGCGGCAGATAATCCGCTTGGAACCCTTCTTCGAGCGGCTCCAGTCCGAGAGAGGAGAGCCGCTCCCCAAGCTCCCCAGCGTCGAGCAGCCGCGCCCGCGTGAAGCCCGTCTCGTCCCGCAGAAAGAGCCTCCTCTCACCATCGAGGTAGAGGATGAGCATCAGCGCCGTCTCGGGCTCCTCGACCGGCGGCACGAGCAGGAGCTGGCCCCCGATCTTGAGCTGGAAGACGAGCGAGTCCCCGGTGTCGAGCTCCACGATGAGGTGCTTGGCCCGCCGCCGAGCACCCGTGATGCCGGCGCCCCCGAGACGACGGACGAACTCATCAGTCGAAGATTGCTCAACGAGCGAGGAATCCAGGACCTCGGCGCGCTCGATCCTCGAGTCGACGACGAGCCCGCGCAGGTCCTCTTTTATGGTCTCGACCTCAGGCAGCTCGGGCATAGGTTAGTTATACCCTTATATCCGTTCCGCAAGTCCTCATTCTTGCGCCGGTTTGTGCGCGACGAAGGCCGTGTGGCCCTCGGAGAGTGGGAGCTCGCCATAAGAACGCATCGTCCCGACCCGGAAGCCGGACCGCTCGAGGTTCGCGGCGAGCTCCGATGGGTCGTACAGCCGCACGCGATGGAGCTCGTCGATTCGCCTGTAGTGCTCCCCAACCTTCCGAAAACTCACGATACGTCGCTCCATCGTGCCCAGCTCGGGATCCTCCTCCCGCTCAGAGAGAACAGCCCAGTCCTCTCTCACGCCGAAACCCTTCGCCCTCGTACCCGCCGGCACCTGCCTAGGACCGAGCACGTCGAAGACGAAGACGCCTCCTGGGACGAGTGCCTCGTGAACGCGCCGGAAGACGCGACCCAGGCCCCTCTCCTCGTTCTCGGGGTCGAAGAGGTAGTTGAGGACCTCGCTTATAGTCGTGACCGCCCTACAATGTGGGATCTCGACCTCGAAGAGCGATCCCACCCGGAACTCGACCTCGGGCGTCCTGCGGCGCGCGATCTCGATCATCGCCTCAGAGATATCTATGCCGAACACGCCGTACCCGGCGTCGATCAACTCCCGCGCCAGGAAACCAGTCCCACAGTCAAGATCGACGACGAGGCCATCCTCTATCCCGCTATGGCCCAGAATCTCCAGTATTCCCGGCGCCGAGTCGAGGGCGAAATCTGCGTGCCCGACGCCGTGGATATACGCGAGGTTCTCCCCGTACCATTCGGACACACCTCAGCTCCCGATGAGCCGGGCGGTAGGAGCGTCGAACAGGGGGACGGGTTCTCTATAGACGGCTCTGTAGAGACCATCGAGCATCACGGAGCGGGCGTCGAGGGAGCGCATGGCGCCCTCGCGGACTCGCCGCTGGCCCTCCGCGTCCTGTGCGTATGGCGCTATGGCATCCATCATGATGCGGGCGTGGGTCACGTCCATCGTGACGTGGCTCGTGAAGATCTCCAATGCTTCATCAGGCAGACCCGCGGCCTTCCTGAGCCCGTCGGAGAGTCGGGCGTAGATCGGGGGCACGGGCCACTCGCTGGCTGGGCCCAAAGCACCCAACCCGATCCTGAAGTCCGGATGCCCCGAAAGCGCGTAGTGGGTGGCGATGTACATCTCTATCTCGGGCAGAGTCCGAGGCCCCTCCCACTCCGCCTCACCGATGCTCAGAGCCCTCAGGAAACGACGATACAGAGCAGGATGCGTCTCATCCGGGTTCAGATGACCGTACTCGTCGAAGAGTACTTCGGCGAGGGCGAGCTGCAGCCCCTCGTCGTCGCGGCAGTTCGAGATCAGGGCCGCCAGGTAAAGTCGGCTCACCCTGACGTGCCTGTAATACTGGATCGCAAACGTCCTGATCCCCTCCGCGTCGGCACTTCCCTCTGCGAATCGCTCCAGAAAAGGGTGTGTGAGCGCGGGATGCCCGATCACCTCCCGCTTGAGGCGCTGTAGAAACTCCTTCGAGTCCACCGTCTCTCCTTCCAGAAGACCCCGTCTAGTTTAGCGCAAGCTTCTGGCGGGTCGGCATCTCGGCCGATCAAGAGGTTCGGGCGGCGGGCCTCAGCTCGGGTGTATCGTGGTCGGCACGCGAGGGTTCTATCTTGCACTTGTCGAGGAGGGCGATCGCCTTCTCGAAAAGCTCCTCCTCGGTACGGGCGTACCGACCACCTTCGAATATCTCGTTCATCTTCTCGCGTGTCTTCTGCATAGCCATGACACTACACGTTCCAGCGCGCCCTCGGGTTACAAAAGCGCAACAATCCGGTAACAGCGCAGCGAATAGGGCTCAAGCGTTATTCGCTGCGCGCTATCAGCCCTCAGCACTCAGCGATCAGGCGAGAAAAAAGCTGATTGCTGACGGGGCGGTGCGTAAAAGTATTGACCTTTTACACACCGCTGTAAGAGTCCCACAACCGCCGTTGAAGGATAGCGGTCAACACAGGGGATGGCGAAGGACGAGTCAAACGAATCATTTCGAGCTTCATGACCAAGCTGCGCCTCTGCAAACGCCAACAAGCCGAAGGCCCGAACGTGCTGAAGTACTCGCTTTGCAGGGAATTCGTTGTTGTTTCACTAGCTTCAGTGAGGTATAATAACAGCATGACAGAGACGAAGAACATCAGGCAAGATTGGCTCAGCGTACCGAGGCGGCGGGAGGAAGAGCGGCTCGACCCGCACGTGTACAAGCGGGGCATTAATGGGTTGACGGTCGAGGAGGCGACTCGCCGGGCGTTTCCCAGGGTGATGGACATTCTGGCGCGGAGTGGCGAGGAGTATTCCGAGTTCGAGCGGCAGTTGGTACGGCAGACGGTGAGGGCGTGTTTGATCTCCCAGGTCTCTCGGGCGAACCTCTACCGGATCGCCGGCATCCTGGTCGCCGACAGGCGTGATGAGGGTGCGCACATCGACACGTCACTCGCGCTCGCCTACGTCGCGGCGCTCAGGGAGGCGTTCATCACGGAGCTCTCAGTCGGCGAGCGGGTACAGACGCCGCTCGGTTTTGGGGAGGTCCGCTACGTCTCCGGGGACGGCGCTAACGCCGCCATCAGGCTCGACAGCGACTACGAGGTCTGGCTGCCAGCCGAGCGGGTGTCCCGTCCCGGCGCAGCGATCCGACGCGCGTCCTAGGGCGATTTGCAGAATATCAACTTCTGCAAATCGCGCATTTCAGCAGGTCAGCAAAGAAAAAGCTGACAAGCTGAAGTGCTGAGTGCTGAGTGCTTGCAAAGGGGTTTTACCCCTTTGCAAGCTGCTTTACCGGGAGGCTTTCCGGTAGACTAGCGGGGGTTGTGACTACTATAGAGGGCGCATCATGGAGAAGTCCAAAGCAAGGGTGATCTGCAATCCTGTGTCGGGCGGCGGGGATTACGACCCCGATGAGATCCGTGCCGAGCTCGATGGCCTTGAGGTCGAGTGGATGGAGACCGAGGGCCCGGAGGACGCCATAGGGGCTGCCGAGCAGTGGCGCGAGGGACTGCTCATCGTCGCCGGCGGGGACGGCACGATCAACGACGTGGTCAACGGGCTTGGCAGGGCCGGCTTCCCCGAGGGCGTGACCCTCGGGATCCTGCCCGCGGGTACCGGCAACGACCTCGCCGCCACGCTGTGCATCCCCGAGGACCCCGACCTCGCGAAGGAGGTCATCCTCCAGAACAGGGGCCGGTGGCTCGACGTGGCGCGGGTGCGGTCCGAGGGGATCGGCGAGAGGTTCTTCATCAACGTGGCGACCGGGGGACTGGGGGCGGAGATCTCCAACGTCAACGATGAGAAGCTCAAGAAGCGGTGGGGCAAGCTCTCCTACCTCAGGGCCTCGCTGGAGGTCGCGAGGGAATTCGACGTGCGCGAGCTCACGCTCTACCTCGACGGCGAGGGGCGCGAGGTAGAGGCGGTCAACATAGCGGTGGGTAACTGCCGCTACACGGGAGGCGGCTGGCCGGCAGCACCGAAAGCCAACCCCGAGGACGGCCTCCTCGATGTGGTCGTCATAGAGACCCTAGGGGCCGGGGAACTACTAGGGCTCGCGCCGGCGGCCCTGGCGGAGTTAGACTACCTCGACAAAGACGGCGTCTTCTTCGCGCGGGCAAAAGACGTGATCGTCGAGACCCAACCCCCCGGCCTCGAGTTCACCGCCGACGGCGAAGTCATCGGCGACGAGCCGGCCGAGTTCTCCGTCGTTCCCCGGGCCCTCAAGGTCGTGGTCGGGCCCGAGTACGTCTCCGAGCCGACGGGATAGAATGGAGCCATGATCAAGGTTCTATTCTTCGGCGCCGCGGCGGACCGGGCGGGGACCCGCGAGACCGCGTTGGAGGTCGATGACGCCCCGACGCTCGCGGAGATCTGGCCTCTGCTCGTCGAACGTCATCCTGGTCTCGCCCCCATGTGCGACACGCTGGCCTTCGCCGTGAACGGCGAGTACGCGCGCGCCAACGCCGTCGTGTCGGCGGGCGACGAGGTGGCGGTACTTCCGCCCGTCTCGGGCGGTTAGATGTTCGCCATAGTCGACGGGCCCATCGACGTAGGAGCACTTATCGTTGGTGCCCAGAGGCCGGATTGTGGTGCCATCGCCACGTTCGTGGGCACAACGAGGGTCGACGCGTCGGAGGACGCGGCGGTCGAGTATCTGGAGTACGAGGCGTACCGCCCGATGGCCGACAGGAAGCTGGAGGAGATAGGATCTGAGATAGTGGAACGTTGGGACGTGCGGCACGTCTCGATCGTGCACCGTTTGGGAAGGGTCGATCCCGGCGAGGCCAGCGTCGCCATAGTCGTCGCCTCTGCGCGCCGCGGACCGGCGTTCGAGGCCAGCCGCTACGCCATCGAGCGCATCAAAGTGGTCTTGCCCATCTGGAAGCGCGAGGTCTGGTCGGACGGCTACGTGTGGGTAGGCAGCCAGGTCGGGACCAGGGACGCGGGTGCCAAGAAACGCTAGGCTATCGTGTCCTTTCGAGAAGGGTCCGAGCGCCACGATCTACCACAGTTAGTTCCCCGCGTTACAGGCCCTCAGCCATAAGCGGAAACAAAGAGCTGACATGCTGAAGTCCTGACGGCTGAAATGTGTGATTTGCAGAAGATGACCTTCTGCAAATCGCCCTACGTGAACAGCACGTAGATGGCGAACGCCCCGGCGAAGGCCAGGCTGCCTGCGACGATGATCAGGTAGACGGCCATCGATGATTCGAAGTCGCCGGCGGAGATGCTACGCCGGTTTCGGAGGAACTGCGCCGTTCCCAGGACGAGCGTGAGGGCCCCGAGCAGGGCCAGCGCGAGCCCGAAGAAATCCGAGCCGCTCGTGGAGCCAACCTGGAGGTTGGCGGCCTTCGCCAGAGCACCCGCCCTCTCGACGACGAGGCCGAGCGAGATCAGGCTGACCCCCGTCCTCACCCACGAGAGCAGCGTCCTCTCGTTGGCGAGGTGCTCCCTGATCTCGGTTTGACCCTGCGCGCCTTTGTTCTCTTCGCTCACTGCATCGGACCTCCCTGCCACGGAAGACTACATGCTGGAGCGCCCGACGGTTTGCCCGCCCCCTGACTTTTTGCCCCAGGGCCAAAGTCAGATCCCCGCTCCTGGGGTAGAGTTTTCCCCGCAGAACATGGACAATACGCTTTGCCGTTCGGGGGTAGGTTGAGCGACGGGAAAAGGCTTTTGGATCGACGGGTCGGGCTCGAGCAGGAATTTTTCCTGGTCGAGGACTCGGGGCGTCCATCACAGCGGGCCGACGAATTCCTAAGGATCTGCCAGGCCGTGACCGAGGAGGAGTCCGGCTCCGCGGCGTGCTTCGCCCCGGAGTTCGTGCTGGGCCTGGTGGAGGTAAACACGCCCCCGGTCTACACCATCTCCGACCTGGAGCGCGAGTACGCACAGAATCTAGCGTTAGCCTTGCGTACGGCGAGGTCACTTGGGCTCAGGTTGTACCCGCTCGGCGCCTATCCCCTGCCCCTGGAACCCGCGGTCCGCGACGGGTTGGACTACAGGTTGCAGGTGAGCACCGTCGGACCAGAGAGGTTCGTGGACGCCGGGAGATGCGCCGGCACACACCTGCACCTCGAGTTGCAGGCCGGAACGGTCGACGCCTGGGCGGCGATCTCCGCCACGGCGTCCTCCGCCGCGCGCGAGGAGGTCCTGAACATCTACAACCTCGCGACCGCCCTTGATCCCGCCCTGATCGCGCTCACCCGCTCGTGCCCCTTCTTCGATGGTAAGGCAACAGGGCTGGCCGTCCGCACGGTCCACTACAGGGGCAACGCCGGGTTTGCGTGGCAGGGAGTCTACACTGACCTACCCCAGGTGGGCGCCCTCTTACCCTACGCCGACGACGCTGAACATCTGATCAAACAACAGTTCGACCGCTATGAAGCCTGGCTCGCTGCCATGGACCGGGCCGGTGTCGAGAGACGACACTTCGCCGAGGCCGGCGGGGACCTGCTGAGGCCGGCCTGGAACCCGGTTCGTCTCAACCGCCAGGGGACGCTGGAGTTGCGCGGCATGGACAGCAACTACCCCGAGGTCACCCTGACGACGGCCGCCATGATCCTCGGCGTCGCCGACCGCATAAGGCGCGACGGCCTAGAGGTGGTGCCTGACGAAGGGGTGCGTTCTTTCGAGGTAACGGGAGACGTGCTCAGGGTGCCTGGCTTCGGTCGCCTCGGCGGGGAACTGCTCTACGCGGCCGTCACCAGTGGAGCCCAAGACGAAGCCGTCGCCGCCTACCTGGACTCGATCCTCGACCTCGCCGGAGAGGACGAAAGGCTCGCCAACCTCCGTTGCCACCGCCGCACCACCGGCCTCTACCCGACCACCGAGGCCAGCATCCTCGAAGACTACGACCCCAAAGGCGCCCCTCTCTCAGAAGACGAAGGATTGCGACTGGTGCTCCAGGCCTGCGACGAGCTGGAATCGGAGGTCTTGCGCCTTATCCGGTCCCAGCACCAGGAAGAAGAGCCAGCCGACGTCACCTGAAGCAGCTTGCAAAGGGGTTCAACCCCTTTGCAAGCTCTCAGCATGTCAGCACTTCAGCGGGTCAGCTTGGCAGCTCTTTGACGACTGCAATGCTGACTTGCTGATTTCAACGCCTGGTCGCGACCACCTCAAGGTAAAATCTGCGGGCCACACTGCAGTACCGTCGTTTGAACGATTGTACTGCCCGACCAGTGAGATCAGGTCTTCCTCCAGCGCATTTTGCCCTTCTTCGTCGAGCGTCTCGAAATCCTTGTGGAGCGGGCCGTAGTAGCCACGCATGAACTCGACGTGGTGCCTGGCCGATGGGAAGCGCCACATCAGGTTGTATCGCCTCGTCTGCAGCGAGCCTATGCCGCCGTCCAGGAGCTCGCCCAAGCCCTCTTCGTTCCCCACCGGAAGGGAGGCTTGAGGCCGGAGGGAGGCGGCACGGCCTTGCCGATGGTTCTGAACAGGTCAGCCACGTAGCCGTCTGGCACCCAGTTGACAAGCCCTATCTTACCGCCAGGTTTGCACACCCTGAGGAGCACGTCTGCTGCTTTCTGTTGGTCTGGGGCGAACATCACCCCAAGGGTGGAGAGCACCACGCCGAAGGGGGCGTCCTCGAAGGGGAGATCCTCCGCGTCGCCCTCCCCGAAATCTACCGTAAGACCCTCCGCTTCGGCCCACTTTCGTCCCTCCTCGAGGAGCATCGGGACGTAGTCTATTCCGACAACTTCGCAGAAGCGGCGGGCTGCTGCGAGGGAGGCGTTGCCATTGCCTGAGGCCACGTCTAGGACCCTCTGTCTGGGCTTGAGGTCAACGGCCTCAGCCAAGAGCTCCAAGAGCTCGCTCATCAGTATCGTCACGCCGACCCTGCCGTAGTTCACCAGAGGACCAGGTCTTCTGTTGGCGTCCCTTGATCGTGGTCAGGTCCGGGTTTGTTGTGTGGTCATTTTGTCTGTACTCCTTTCTTGTAGCCTTGCCTTTGCCCTTCCTGTGGACATCATATCGTCACATAAGGCCTCCTTTCTCGATCTGCTCTTCTCTCTTCTCGGTGAGCCGGGGCGACCGCTCCAACACCGGCTCGTTCGCTGTCTGGTCCGTGGTTCGCCGCTACTCGATGTCTGCTTCGCCTGCTCGTCTCAATCGGGGTAGACGCCATCGTAGACGCCAGGGCCGTTGTTGGTGAGGTTCTTCTTTCCCGTCCAGGGCGTTCGCGCGATAGATCTCGATGTCGCCCTTGGGGTTCGAAGTCTGCTTGCTGGAGCTGTGGTAGGCGATCTTCTTGCTACCGGGCGAAAAAACGGGGTAGTAGTCAATGACACCGGGGCCGTTGTCGGTGAGGTTCCTCTTGCCTTTGCCGTCCGAGGCGTTCATGACGTAGATCTCGTGGTCGCCCTCGGGGTTGGAGGCCCAACTGGGGCGCCTTCTCCCCAGAAGAGCGCCATCAGAACGAGCCGAACGAGGCCGCACCGACACGGGCCCTCCGGCCCGAGCGGGTCGCCGACTTTATCGTCTGGTGTGTCGCCTCCCCACCGGAGTTCGTACTGACGGAAGGGATCATACTGCCGATCGAGGAAGGGATGCCTTGAGCGAGATGCTTGTCAGCACGCTCCCTGCGGTCGCTTTCAGCACGTTCCGGCCTCCACTTTCAGCACGCCGCCTGCGGGCGGCTTGTCAGCCTTTGGGATGGTCACGGCGGCTTGCTTCACAACGGCGATTCGGCCCGCGGGTATACTCGCTGCATGGGTAAGGATCGCGCGGGTTCGGGCATGGACTTTGGGGTGCGGGTGGCGGCCGTAGTGGAGCGGGGAGGAGACCTGCTCCTGGTGCGTCACCAGAAGCCGGAGAGAGATCCTTACTGGGTGCTGCCTGGGGGGAGGTTGGAGCCGGGCGAGACGATACCGGACTGTGCCGTCCGCGAGCTCGCCGAAGAGACCGGCCTCGAGGCCAGCTTCTCCGGGGTGCTCTACGTGGGCGAGTTCTTGCGGGAGGGTCGGCATACGATCGACGTCGTGGCGAGCATGGCGCTGGAAGGGGACGGGGAAGCCGTCCTCGGGAGCGATCCCGAGGTCGCTCCCGGCGCCGAGCCGACCTTGAGGGAGGTTCGCTGGGTAAGCGTCGATGAACTTCGGGGGATCGAGCTTCTGCCGGATTCCGTAAAGGATCGTCTCCTGGAGGACGCCGGCGGCGGATGGACCCCGGATGACGTCTACCTGGGAGGCTCTGGTGGGTGACGCGCAGGGCGCTTTGCTCTCTGTGGTCGCCCTGGATGCGGTCGTCGCGGGGTTCGTGATTGGGGGGTTCTGGGTCTCGGTCCTCCTGATGAGAAGCTTCGGCAACAAGGTGGGTTACTCCCTGACTCCTCTCGGGTTCTCGCGACCGAGCGGCGGCGTCCTTGGAGGAATCGCGGTCGGGATGGTCGTCGGCGTCTTCGCCATCGTGCTCAGCTTCGCCGTGAACCCGCTCAGCGCGTTCGTCCTCGAACGACTCGGCTACTCGGCGGAATCGACGGTTCAACGACCGTTTATGGAAGGGCTCGCGGGCTGGGTGCGCGAGAGCCCGGGTGTCGCCGTACCCGCGATAGTCCTGGTCGTCGTCGTGTTCGGTCCCGCCGTGGAGGAGTTGGTCTTCAGGGGCGTCGTCTTCAACGGCCTCTACCGACTGGGGATCTGGATCTCCTCAAGATCCATCGGCAAACAGGACCAAGCAATACCCCACGGGAAGGCGCTTTTCGTGTTCCCGGCGCTCGCGTCTTCCTTTCTGTTCGCCCTGCTGCACCTGGAGCCGGTGCTCTTGCCCACCCTCCTGATACTCGCGATAACCCTGTGCGCCCTTTTCCAACGCACGGGCAGCCTGCTGCCCTGTGTCGTCGCCCATGCAACGTTCAATTCCTTCGCCATCTCCATCATCGTCCTCGATGGACTGAACGTTCTGAACGTACCGATTTAGAAGAGCATTTCAGCTTTGCTTTTTGTTGAATGTGTGATTCTCGAGTGGGTTGATACCTCAGCGTTTGTCTGGCATTCGGAGCGGTTGTTCTCCTACGTAGCGGGCTCTGGGACGTATGAGCGAATCGCTCTCGTACTGCTCTATGGCGTGGCCGATCCAACCCACCGTCCTGCCGAGGCCGAATAGCGCGACCGCCCCGCCGGCCGGCAACCCCAACGCCCGCCCGACCGTCGCGAGCGCGAAGTCCACCGTGGGACGCCCACCCAGCAGGCGCAGAACTTCCCAGGCAACGGCTTCGGATAGTGTGACGGCGGGACTTTCTGGGTTCGTCTCGGCCACCAGGCGCAGCAAGCCGGCGCCGCGGGGGTCGCCTTCCGGGTAGAGCGAGTGTCCGAAGCCAGGGATGCGCTCCCCACACCTGAGGCGGCCGGAGATTACCGCCCGCGCGTCGCCCGCAACCTCAGCCTCCCGCAAAAAGGCCTCGGCGAGCTCGATCTCCCTCCCGTGCTTGATCCCCCCGAGCGCCGCAAGCCCGGCGAGAACTACGGCGTAGGGACTGGCCCCCGACGAGGCGACACACCGGGCTGCGAACGTCGAGACGGGCAACTCGTGATCAGCGCAAAACACGAGCGCAGCATCGAGCAGCCCGGCCCCGATCTCTCCGGGACCCCAGCCACGCCCCAGCGTCTCGGCCAAACTTGGAGCGTCTTCCCCTACGGCCGCCTTTGTCATCAGGCGTAGTATCCTGGCTCCGGTGCGCGCGACGGCGGAAGGGCGCAGATCGTAGGCCGCGGGGTCCTCGGCGGCGGCGAGGGGGAGCAGGACCTGGAACATCTCGACAGGTGGCATCCCGGCCACGCTGCCGAGGACGGTCCTGATGCGCCCGGAAAGCGGCTTCTCTTCGCGTAGGAAGAGATCCGGAGCCATCGCCTCGTCGCCGGTCCAGACGAGGGCAGCGACTTCCTCGATGCTCTTCTTCCCCGCGAGATCCACCACCTCGCGCCCCCTGTAGTACAACCTGCCGTCGTCGATCAGGGTGATCCCCGACTCCATCACCGGCGTGCCCCAGCGCAACGCACCCTCCACAACCCCGTCAGGGTCCCGCCTGCGCTCCTTCCTCTCCTTGAGCCTCCGTACGTCCTCTGCCCGATACCGCCTGTTGCGCTTCTTCCCCTCCACCGCCTCAGACCGTACCATCCCCCGACTTACGTACGCGTACAACGTCGAAACGCTTACCCCCAACTCCTCCGCAGCCCGCCCGGCACTGAGATATCTCTCATCCAATAGTCAGCCTCCCTTGCTCTCCTGGTCTACTACCGTATATCGACTTGATTTGTAAATCAATATTGATACATATTCCATCGAAGGTTACCATTAACAGCCACAGGTCGGATCGAAAGGACGAAGATGGGCGAGAATTCTGGTACTGGCTTCGTTGCCGGACTCGAGGATGTGGTGGCGGCCGAGACCCGGCTGAGCGGGGTGGACGGTGAGGCCGGGGAGTTGATCATCGCGGGGTTCCCGGTTGAGGAGTTGGCGGGGCTGGCGTCCTTCGAGGAGGTCGTCTACCTACTATGGAACGGCGAGCTACCCGACGCCGACTGGTTGGCGAGCTTTCGGGGCGAGTTGGCCGGGCGGCGTGAGGTGCCGCGGGCTACGCTGAACCTGTTGCGTTCTGTGGCGGCCGAGAAGGTGCCCGTCATGGACGCGCTGCGCATGGCGGCAGGCACCGTGAGGACGGGCGCCGACGACAAGGAAGCGCTCGCGCTGGTATCCTGTCTGCCGACCATCGTTGCGGCGTACTGGCGGATGCAGGGGGGCGAGGAGCCGGTGGCTCCCAACCCCGAGTTAGGACATGCGGCCAACTACCTGTACATGCTTACGGGCGAGGTTCCCGGCGCGGAGTTCGCGCGGGCGCTCGACACGTACCTGGGCACCGTATCGGACCATGGCATGAACGCTTCGACTTTCGTCGCGAGGGTTATCGTCTCTACTCGATCAGACTTCGTTTCGGCGGTGACCGGTGCCATAGGGGCGCTCAAGGGGCCGTTGCATGGTGGCGCGCCGGGACCTGTGCTCGACGTTGTGTTCGAGATCGGGGAGGCTAGTAGGGCCGAGGCGTTCCTGCGGGAGAAGCTGGGGCGTGGCGAGCGGCTCATGGGGTTCGGGCACAGGATCTACCGGGTCCGCGACCCGCGGGCCGATGTGCTTGCAAGCGCTGCGGAGCGACTGTACACGACCGACGGGGACAAGGGGCTATACGCTCTCGCATTGGACGTGGAAAGGACGGCGCTGCGCCTGCTCGCGGAGCACAAGCCTGGTAGGAACCTGCAGACCAACGTCGAGTTTTATACGGCGTTGCTATTGCACGGGCTTGGTGTGCCGACAGAGCTTTTCACCCCCACCTTCGCGGTCGGCAGGGTTGCGGGGTGGACTGCGCATTGTTCCGAGCAGAGGGCGCTCGACCGCCTCATCAGGCCGCAGTCGGAGTACGTAGGGGCAAACGGCAGAAGATGGGTGCCGCTGGAGGAGCGGTAGGAGGGACAAAAAACGACCCCCAGAGAAGTCCGGGGGCCGTACCCTTCTGAGCGTTACGCAGGTATCCCGTCTTTTCAGCACGTCCGCCTTCACTACATGGGAGGCGGATAAAGTAACCCAGGATCCCGCCGGGTGTTTTGGTGGGCCTAGGTCAGAGCCACCTCTCCCAGAAGATACCCGCGACTACTACTCGATGCGTCTATCTGGATCACCTCCTTCCGCGTGCCGTCAACTCCGGGAAGTTTACTACTGCGCCATG
>JBKPOM010000014.1:0-11663 GCA_046733115.1 Actinomycetota bacterium
CCCATCGCCCGCGTGACCCACGTGAAGCTTGTCCCGCAGTCGGGGTCGACGCTGTTCATGTAGTAGTAGGCCGCGGCGATGAGCAGCATGGGAACGAATGCCAGCCACAGAACAGCCGGGGACTGCAACCCAACCGCCGCCGCGACGAAGCCCAGGGTGGCCGCAAGGCTGTAGCCGGGCGCCGTCGAGGCAACCCCGATCACCACGTTGGAGAGAAAGCCGAGCGCCCCGCCCTTGAGTCCCTTGCCCCCGATCTCCGTGTCCCGCAGTTCTGCCTGAGGCGCCTTGTTCTCTCCGGTTCCTTCCATCTCGCCTTCCCTTTCCCCTAGATATTCCCTCAGCCTATGTTAGCTTGTTCTATGGTCCGGACCCGCCGTAGAGTTCCTCCAAGGCCTCCGAGAAGACGGTGGTGTGCAGGTCTACCTGCTCCTTCGTGGTCGTCGGGCCCATGAGCGCCATGTTGTGGAAGGGCGTCATGAGGACGCCCCGGTTGAGGGCGTAGAGGTGGAGGAGCGACTCCAGCTCGTCGTCGTGCGCGGCCGCCGCCTCCCCGCCCGTGCGAGGCCGCTCGGGCGTGAAGGCGTACTCCACCCGCGAGCCGAGCCGCGTCACGTGCCACGGCGCCCCGTATCCTTCTATCGCCTCCCGGACGCCCCTCTCGAAGCGCTCGGCGAGGGAGATGGTGCGCGCATAGGACTCGCGCGTGAGCACCTCGGTCAGGGCGGCACGCATGGCGGCCAGCGAGAGCGCATTGCCGGCGAGCGTGCCGCCGACGCCGCCGGTGTCCACGTAGTCCGCGTCCGGTCGCGCGAACGCCCTGTCGGCCACCTCCCGCGTCATGCCGAAGGCCCCGGCGGGGACGCCGCCGCCGATCGGCTTACCGACGGTGAGCATATCCGGTTCGAGATCGTACTCTCGCGTGTAGCCGCCGTAGCCCGTCGAGAGGGTGTGGGTCTCGTCGATGATCAAGATCGCACCGGAACGACGGGTGAGGGCACGCAGCGTATCGTGGAAACCGGGCTCGGGGAGCACAACCCCTATGTTCGTCATCGCGGGCTCGGCGAGGACGCACGCCACGTCTCCTTCGGCGAGGGCCGCCTCGAGCGCCACCTCGTCGTTGAACTCCACGACGCGGGTCGTACGCTCCAGCTCGACCGGCGGCCCCACGTTGCCGTGACGCGCGACGACGCGGCCCTCGTGCAGGGTGGCGAAGGTCTCGTCCACGGAGCCGTGGTAGCACCAGTTGAAGATTAGGATGCGGGGGCGGCCGGTAATCTCGCGGGCGAACCGGATCGCGAACCGGTTCGCGTCCGTGGCACTGAGGGTCATCTGCCAGAGCGGGAGCCCGAAGCGCTCGCGCAACGCCTCGCCCACGACGGGCGCATCCGGGGAGGGTAGCATCGTCGTGATCGCGCGCGCGGCCTGGGTGGCAACCGTATCGGCGACCGCCGCGGGGGCGTGTCCGGTCATCGCCCCGGTATCCCCGAGGCAGAAGTCCGCGTAGACGTGGCCGTCCACGTCGGTGATGGTCGAGCCCTCGGCCGAAGCCGCGAAGAGCGGGAAGCCCCCGGCCCACTTCATCATCCAGCTCATCGGCACGCCACCCAGCAGCGAGCCCCCCGACCGCCCGAAGAGCTCCCGTGAGCGCGGGTTGGCTGCCTCGAAGGCGTCCGCCTCGCGCCCGAAGAGCTCCCGAACTCTCCGTGGGCTCATATAGCTCCTTTCGGCCTGCTCCGGGGTCTCCCAGTACCGCGCACCGTGTCACCTACCTCTCGTAGACCACGAAGGACGTGGGTCGGGCTACCTGGTCGTAGAGGGACCGGGCCGGAGCGTTGTAGGATTGGGTGTGCCAGTAGACACTGTCAGCACCCCTACGGTCCGCTTCGCTGTAGACGCCTTCGATCAGATCTCGCGCGACGCCCGAACCGCGGTGAGTCCGCGTGACGAACAGGTCCTCTAGGTAGCAGTAGCTCCGCATCGTCCACGTCGAAGGGTGGAAAATAGCGTGCGCGAGCCCGACGAGGCCGTTGTCGGACTCCGCGATCAGGCCGAAAAAGCCGTCCGCGCCCTCGTGCAGCCTGCGGAACGTCTCACGGGTGACCGCAGAGGTCACCTCGTTGCGGTAGAAGGCGTTGTAGCCGTCCCACAGCGGTAGCCAGGCCTCGAAATCCCGCGCTTCCAGGGGACGGACGGTGGGGATCACGTAGTGTTCTCCTGTCTGCGCGCCAGGATACGGCCGCCGCCAAGGATCAGGACCATCGTCGAGACCATTACCACCGTGGAGAGAGCGTTGATCACGGGGCTGACGCCGAACTTGATCATGGAGTAGATCTTCAACGGCAGCGTGCTCGACCCGACGCCCGAAACGAAGAAGGTTATGACGAAGTCATCGAAGGAGAGCGTGAAAGCAAGCAACGCCCCCGCCATGACGCCGGGCAAGATAAGCGGCAGCGTTACCCGCAAAAAGGTTTGAACGGGGCTCGCCCCGAGGTCTTGGGCAGCCTCCTCGACGGAGCGGTCCATCCCCGAGAGCCGCGCCCGCACGACTATCGTGACGAACGAGATGCAGAAGGCCACGTGGGCGATGATGATGGTGACGATGCCGAGCGGGACCGTCGCGGCGACGAAGAACACGAGCAGGCTGACCCCGACCACTATCTCGGGCATCACGGTCGCGGCGTAGATCGCCGAGTCGGCGAACGTCTTGCCCCTGAAGTCGTGGCGCGAGAGCGCGAGCGCCGTAAACGTACCTATTACGGTTGCTATGGCGGTCGCCGTCACGCCGACTGTGAGAGAGAGCTTGAAAGCGTTCAGGACGGAACCGTCCCTGATCAGCTCCCCGTACCACTGGGTCGAGAACCCGGTCCACACCTGGGTGTTCTTGGTGGAGTTGAAGGAGAAGAAGATCAAAACCATTATCGGGGCGTAGAGGAACAGGTACACGAGGCCCGCGAAGATGAGCAGGACCCGGTCGGGGATCTTGCGAAGTCCCCGGTAGACGGGCCCGCCTTTGGTATCACCCACCCTCTACACCTCCTCCAGCTTGTCGGCCCCGACCCTGCGGACGTAAAACATGATCGCCCCGACCAGCAAGACGGCGAGCATCACCGCGAGCGCGCTCCCGAAGGCCCAGTCGCGGGCTTGGAGGAACTGCTGTTGGATCAGATTCCCAACCATCACCGTCCGCGCCCCGCCGAGCAAGTTCGGTATTACGAATTCGCCGGCCGAAGGGATGAATACAAGAATACTCCCCGCTATAACGCCGGGTAGGCTCAAAGGGAACGTGACGCGCCAGAAGGTGTGCCACCGGCTTGCCCCGAGGTCCTGGGCAGCCTCTTTCAGGCGCCAGTCGAACTTCTCCAGGGCGGCGTAGAGCGGGAGGATCATGAACGGCAGATACGAGTAGACCATGCCCATGATCACCGCCTGCGGGGTGAAGATGAGGGTCAATGGGTGGTCCGTGAGGTGCAGGAACTGAAGGATTCGGTTGGCGATGCCGTTGTCGCCGCCGAGGATGACGACCCAGGCGTAGGCCCTCAGCAGCAAACTGGTCCAGAACGGGATCATGACGAGCAGGATGAGCGTGTTCTTGTGCCTACCGCCCTTGAAGGTGATGAAGTACGCTAAAGGGTAGCCGATAAGGAGACAAAGGAACGTGTTCAACAGCGCGATCACGAGCGTGCGGACTATGATCTCGAGGTACAACGGATCGAAGACCTTGAGGTAGTTCCCCGGATAGAAGCCGAGCGTTATGCCGCCGTAGATACCGCTCTTCCCGAACGAATAAGCCAGGATAAGTAGTAGCGGCACGAGAAAGAACAGCCCGAGCCAGATAGTCACAGGCGAGAGCAGCCCCGCCAACCTCAACGTCCAGCCGCGTCCTTGTTTGCCCATACCCTAGGAGCTCTTTACCGAGGTGAAGAGAGTCGAGTACTCGCGGGTCGCACTCCCGACGTCCTCGATTATCTGCAAGCGATCGAAGACGCTGGGCTCCAGCTGGTAGCCGGGGAGGTCTTTGAGGGAGCCGTCGATCATCGGCAGCGCCGCCTCGTTGGGCGTGTTGTAGTACGTGTAGTTGGAGAGCGTCGCTCCCGTCTTGGCGCCGAGGATGTAGTTGATGAACTTGTGGGCGTTGTCCGGGTGCTCTGCGCCCTTGGGTATGGCCATGTTGTCCGTCCAGCGCGTCGCCGCCGGCTCGGGGATGATGTAGTCGAGGTCGTCATCCTGCGAGAGGGCGAGGAAGGCGTCCCCCGAGAAGACGTGCCCGAGCAGGAGGTCGCCGTTTATCACCGAAGGCCTGTTTTGCGTGGAGTCGAAGTAACCGCGGAGCAGGGGCTTCTGCTTTTTGAGCTCGGCCTCGGCCTCGTCGAGTTGTTCCTTGTCTTTGGAATTGACGGAGTAGCCTAGCTTGTAGAGGGCGGCGCCGGGGGTCTCGCGCTCGTCGTTGAGCATCCCGATCTTGCCCCTGTTGGCGGGGTCCCACATCGGGTCCCAGCTCGGTTCGAGCGTGCCCAGCTTTTTCTGGTTGTAGAGGATGCCCGTCGTGCCCCACTGGTAGGGCACGGTGTATTTGTTGGTCGGGTCGTAGGGGAGCCCCTTGAAGTTCTTACCGACGTTCTTGAAGTTCGGGATCTTGGACATGTCGAGCGGCTCCAGGATATCGCTCTTGACCATGATCGAGACCATGTAGTCGGATGGCACGATGACGTCGTAGCCCGTGCCGCCGGCCTGCAGCTTGGCGAGAAGCTCCTCGTTGGAGGAGAAGAAGTCTTGTGTGACCTGGATGCCGGTCTGTTTCTGGAATTCCGGGATGGTGCTCTTGGCGACGTAGTCAGACCAGTTGTATAGATTGAGCGCCTTCTCCTCGGGACCGCTGCCGCCACCGCCGCTGCTCTGCGCCGTGGTGTTCGGCTGGCAGGCCAGCACGGAGAGCGTGGAGCCTGCCACCGCCCCCACGCCCATCGTCCGCAAGAAGTCGCCCCGCGAGATCCTTCTTTGAAAGACCAAGTCTAGCCTCCTAGTATCAAACAGTTGCGGGCATCCCACGACACCCGTGCCTCCTCGCCTGTCTCTGGGTGACCCTCTTCGGTGGTGTTCTGCTGGTAGAGCACCAGCTTCTCCCCGCCGGAAAGGTCGGCTATGTACTGGGTGCTGACGCCTAGGTAGACGATCTGGCGGATCTTGACGGTGCTCACGTTGTCGCCATCACCACCGAACCTGACCTTCTCCGGCCTGACGGCGGCGTGCGCCACTTCCCCGACCCCGACATCGACCTCGCCAGCGGTCGCCTCTACCTTTTCTCCGGAGGGGGTGACGAGCGTTACCCGGCTACCTTCAACGGCTTCGACCGTGCCAGCGAACACGTTCGTCTGGCCGATAAAGTCTGCGACGAAGCGGTTGTTCGGGCGCTCGTAGAGTGTGGGTGGGTCCGCTACCTGCTGGACTTTGCCCTCGCTCATAACCGCGATCCTGTCGCTCATCGTGAGCGCCTCTTCCTGATCGTGGGTGACGTAGATGAAGGTTATGCCGACCTCGTGCTGCAGGTCCTTGAGGTAGAGTTGCATCTCTTTCCTGAGCTTGAGGTCGAGCGCCCCGAGTGGCTCGTCTAAGAGCAACACCTTGGGGCGGTTGACGAGCGCTCTCGCGAGCGCGACCCGCTGCTGCTGGCCGCCGGACAGCATGTTCGGCTTGCGCTTCTCGAAGCCGGAGAGCTGCACCATCTCGCAGGCGTCTATGACCCTCCTTCGCAGCTCTTCCCCCTTTACGCCGGAACGACGCAGGCCGAAGGCCACGTTGTCGAAGACGTTGAGGTGGGGGAAGATGGCGTAGGACTGGAACACGGTGTTGACGGGCCTGCGGTAGGGGGGGACGCCGCGCACCGGGTCCCCGGCGACGGAGATGCCGCCCTCCGTGGGCTCTTCGAAACCGGCGATCATGCGCAGTGTCGTTGTCTTGCCGCACCCGCTCGGGCCGAGTAGCGAGAAGAACTCGCCCTCGTAGACGTCGAGCGTGAGGTCGTCCACCGCCACGAACTCCCCGAAGCGCTTGGTGACCCCGGCCAATTCTACGGCCACGTCCCTGCCCGTATCCGGAGCGGCGCCCCTCGCCTCCGGCGGGTGCTCTCTTGTTTTTCTGTCTTGCAATCTCTTATCTCCTGTGCGAGTAAGCTTGCGCAATCATTCCTTGCGGGAGATCGTCCCCGGCGAGATCCGAGAGCACCTCCCGCGCCACCCGCTCGCCGGACTCGACGGCCCCGTCCATGTACCCGTTCCATTCGGAGGCGGTCTCCGCTCCGGCCCAGTAGATGCGGCCCACCGGCTCGGTCAGTGCCGGACCGTGATCCAGAAGCATACCTGGAACGGGCACCCCCGCGTATCCGCCACGCGAGTAGATTTCAGCCCCCCAATCTGTCTCCGCGTAGGCCAGAGGGCCGAGGGCCTCTTCCCCAAAGTAGCGGGCGAAGCACTCGAGCACCGCCCTTTCGCGCTCTTCTGGTTCCCGGCGCCCCCACTCGCGGGCGTCGGACCCAAGAATAAAGCCGGTCAGGACGCCGGCCTCGCTGTCGGGGGACGAGTTGTCGCAGGTGATCTTGCACGGTCCCCTGTCGCTCTCGGTGCGCCCGTTCAGCCCCACCTCGCGCCAGAACGGCACCTCGTAGACGGCGTGGCACTTGATCACCGCCCCCATAGGCATCCTCTGGGAGAGTCCGTCGTGCACCGGCCCAAGCGCCGGAACGTACTCTATGCGCCCACGCAACGCGGGCGGCACCGTAACGCCCACGGTCCCCGCGCGAACAGAAGCGCGGTCCGACTCCACGAGCACCGCTCCTTCTTCCTGCACGATGCGGCGCACTGGAGAGTCCAGGACCACGCGCCCTTCCAGCTCGCGGGCCAGGCGGACCGAGACCTCTTCTGCGCCACCGACGAACCTGTACTCCTCGGCGGAGGCCTCGATCTCGAACAGCCCCCCAAAGCTACCGGACGAAGCGATATCCGCCAGCACGGCGAGCAGCGAGACGTCGCGAGGCTCGCAGGCGTACAAGGATTCCACCGCGAGATCGAAGTAGAACCTGGCGCCGCTGCTCTGCGTGTGCCCGAGCTTCCACGTCTCTAGCGTCTGTCCGTCCAGTTCTGCAGCCTTCTCCGCCTTCCCCGGCGCGTCCGCGGGCACGCTCCTAGCCAGCTCGCCGAGAGCCCGGAATGCTCTCTGGACCTCGACGAGCGAGGTCGGATCCTCGAAGGGGATCTCACCGTCCTCCTCGTACTCCGAGCGACGTTCGCCTTCGCAGAACACGGTGCGTCCGGGAAGATGAGTAGGGAAGATCTCGACGCCAACCTCGTCGGCCAGGGCGATGATGCGACGCTGTTCCGGCCCGACCCACTGCCCGCCCAGCTCTACGGTGACCCCCTCGGCGCTCCCTGCCTTCGTCCGGCCCCCGACCCTGCCCTGGGCTTCGATCACCGTCACCGAAGCGCCCGCCGCTTCGAGCTTTCTTGCGGCCGTGAGCCCGGCAAGCCCCGCGCCTATGACCACCGCGTCGACCGCGGTATCGCCTGGTGCTGGGCCGTCCTTCATGACTTCAGTGACTACCGAGACGTTCGGCCAGGGTTTTGCCGGTCGGCGGCTCCCCGGTCTGCTCGGCGTGATCGTCCACCTTCGCGAGGCCGCGCTGCACGTACCTGGCGCCCAACCAGCGCCAGGGTTCCGGCTCCCAGGTGCGCGGCTCGTGGTTGACGGTGGGAAGGGCGGTAACGATGGTGTCCCGGCCGAGGATCAGGTCTGCCAACGTCCGGCCGGAGAGGTTGGCGGTCGCAACGCCCTGCCCCGTGTAACCGCGCGCGGTCGCGACGCCCTGGGCCGGGTCGTAGGACATCGTCGGCATCCAGTCGCGGGGCATGGCCAGCGGTCCCCCCCAGGCGTGGGTGAACCGCGCGCCTTCGATGGCCGGGAACCACTCCCTCGCCGTATTACGCAGCATCTCGTGCGTGGAATGGTGGAGGTCGTACTCGTCCTTTATGCGCGACCCGTAGTGGTAGGGCGCGCCGCGTCCTCCGAAGAGTATGCGCCCGTCGGCCGTGCGCGAGAGGTAGTCCACGGTGTAGCGGTTGGACGCCACGCACTCGCGTCCCTCCCAGCCGATCCGTGCCCATCGCTCCTCCGAGAGCGGCTCGGTCAGGACGATGAGGGAGTAGATGGGTAGCACCTGCCGGCGCAGCTTGCGCAGCCGCGCCAGGTAGGCCTCGCCCGCGAGCACGACCGCGCTGGCCCGCACCTCCCCTGCGTCCGTAACGAATTTGGGGTTGCTGCCCCCCTCGTAGTCGGTGACGCTGGTTCGCTCGAAGATCTCACCGCCCAGCCTTTCGACGGCCCTGGCGAGCCCGCGCGCGAGCCGCGCCGGGTGGATGGTCGCGCAGTGCGGGTTATACAGTGACCCTTTGGCGCCGGTGATCCTTACGCGCCCGGCGGTCTCCCCGGCGTCGAGCAGCCGGAGGTCTCCTTCGAGGCCGAGCGCCTGCGCGGAACGGTAGGCGTCCTCGATGGCTGGCACCTGGGCCGGCCCGCGGGCCACCCGAAGCTGGCCGCCGCGGTAGTACTGGGCGTCGATCCCCTCGGCCTCGGCTACCCTTCCTATCTCGTCGACAGCGCCCCGCATCTCCAGCAGGAGCCCCTTCGTAGCCTCCTTGCCGAAGCGCCGCGCGAGCTCTGGGGGGGTCACGGGGAAGGCCGAGTTGCACCAGGCGCCGTTGCGGCCCGAGGCCCCGAAGCCGGAGATCTCGGCCTCCAACACCACCACGCGCAAGGAAGGGTCCTGCTGGAGCAGGTAGTATGCCGTCCAGAGGCCCGTAAATCCCGCGCCCACTATGGCCACGTCGGCCTCGGTGGGACCAGGCAGCGAAGGCCGGGGCGTGAGATCCTCCCCGGCCGTCTCCAGCCAGAAGCTGAAAGAACGGTAGTCCTTGGCTTCGGGTCTGCCGTGCTTCCGCGAACTTACGGTGCGGGTCAAGCGTCTACCCCTCTAGTTTCTGTAGCCGAGCTGTTTTTCCAGCTCGGTGAGGGCTCCGTCGGTGATCTCCGCTATCCGGCTGAGGATCTCCCTGTCGGAGACGAGTGCCGGCGAGAATTGGATCACGGGGTCGTCCTTGTCGTCGAAACGGCAGATGAGTCCGCCCTCCAATAGCTTCCTGGAGACAACGCCCTTGAAGTACTTCTGGTACTCGTCCTCCTCCAGCGGCGTGCCGTCCGGACGCTCCGGCCTGACCTCCACGGCCCAGAAGAAGCCCATGCCCCGCACTTCCTTCACGATGGGATGGTCCGAGGCCATCCGTCTCAGCCCCTCCCCGAAGTGCCCCTCGAGCTCGTGCACGTTTGCGAGCAGGTCCTCCCGCTCCATGATCGCTATGTTCTCCAACGCCACCGCACTAGAAACAGGGTGCCCCCCGAACGTCGATCCGTGCGCGAACATCGGAGCGTTCTCTTTGAGCGTGTTGGCTATCTTGTCGTTCACCACTACGCCCCCCATCGGCAGGTAGCCACTCGTCACCCCCTTGGCGAAGCTCGTCATGTCCGGAACCACTCCGAAGCGCTCGATGCCGAACCACTCGCCGAGGCGGCCGAAGGCGCAGATGACGGCGTCCGAGACGAGGAGGACGCCGTGTTTGTCGCAGATCTCTCGTACCCTCTTCCAGTAGTCGGGAGGAGGAACCAGACAACCGCCGGCGTTCTGCACGGGCTCCAAGATGACGGCGGCGACGAGATCGGGGCCTTCGGTCTCTATCATCTGCTCGATGGCGTCAGCCGCGCCCTCGGGGTCCTGCTGGGTGTTCCTGACGTGGAAGAAGCCCGACGGCAACGGCTCGAACGGGGCTTTGAAGCCAGGCAGTCCCGTCACGGATAGCGCGCCCATCGTCGTGCCGTGGTAGGCCACGTCCCTGGAGATGATCTTGTATCGCCCCGGATCGCCGTTGGCCTTGTGGTACTGCCTGGCGAGCTTGATCACGGTCTCCACGGCCTCCGAACCAGAAGATACGAAGAAGGTCGAGTTCAGGTCGCCCGGCGCTATCTCGGCGAGCTTGGCCGCGAGCTCCAGGCTCCTCGGGTGCTGGAAGCTCCAGTTGGGGAAGAAGCCCAGCTCCTTCATCTGTTTGTGGGCCGCGTCGGCGAGCTCCGTCCTGCCATGCCCCACCTGCGTCGTGAAAAGCCCCGCAAGGCCGTCTATAAAGGTGTTGCCCCTGTCGTCGGTGACGTAGGAGCCTTCTCCGGAGACGATGACCGGCAGCTTCGACCAATCCTCAGAATACGGCGTGAAGTGGAGCATCAGGTTCTCCACGCCCGCGAGCGAGGTCGAGTCCCCGCGCTCCCCTAGACCTCTCATGACGTCCATGTTGTACCTCCGTAAGACAGGGTCACACAACCCCCTAGCTTTGCACGAATGCTACACAGTTACTGTAACGCGGTCAAGATCACGGGCTCCAGAAGCCTTTTCCTCGTGGCTGGGACGCAAAGATCACCCATTTGTACCATGCGGTGCAGACCATCCGATGCTAACCTCCTCATGGAGGATCTAGCAACGATAATACCTAAGGTGTGGACGAAAAACTCGCTTAGGGTAGTCGCCGGGGGGCGTGGCGATGGGTCAAAGGTGGCGCCACATGGGGGCAACCTTCCGCTGGAGACGACCAGCTTCATCGGGCGCGAGCGGGAGCTCGGAGAGGTGGAAGGGCTTCTCGGGAGGACCCGGCTTCTGACGCTTACCGGGGTGGGGGGTTCTGGCAAGACGCGGCTCGCCCTGCGGGTTGCCGGCGACCTTCGTACGTCCTTCGGCGCCGGCACCGGTGGGTGGATCTGGCATCCCCCGCCGGTCCGGACCTTGTGCAAAGGAAGGTCGCTTCGACCCTGGGCGTGGCCGAGTCGGCGGGACGCCCGACCAGCGGGCTGCTCGTCGAGTACCTGGAATCCAGGGACGTGCTCCTGATCCTGGACAACTGCGAGCATCTGGTCGGGACGTGCGCATCCCTGGCCGACATCCTCCCGCGCGCCTGCCCCGACGTTCGCATGCTGGCGACGAGCCGCGAGCCGCTTGGCGTCGCCGGGGAGGTCTCGTGGCCCGTCCCGCCGCTCTCGCTGCCCGACGCGCGGCACGGGCAGACTCCGGTAGGGCTACTCCGGTGTGAGGCGGTCAGGCTCTTCGTCGAGCGGGCCGGGACCGTCGCACCCGGTTTCGCCCTGACGTGGGAGAACGGTCCGGCGGTGGCGGATCTGTGCGCGAGGCTCGACGGGTTGCCGCTCGCCATCGAGCTCGCCGCCTCCAGGGTTAGGATGCTCTCCGTGGGTCAGATCCTGGAGAGGCTCGACGATCGCTTTCGCCTCTTGAGGGGCAACAGGACCGCCGTTTCCCGTCACAGGACGTTCGGGGCGACCATAGACTGGAGCCACGACCTCCTCTCGGAGAGGGAGAGGATTCTCTTTCGCAGGCTCTCGGTGTTCGCTGGGGGTTGGACTTTGGATGCGGCGGAGCAGGTTTGCGCCGGCGACGGGATCGAAGAGGTCGAGGTCCTCGACTTGCTCTCTTGCCTGGTGGACAAGTCGCTCATCGTCGTGGCGCGGGGTAATGGGGAGTCCCGCTACCGGATGCTGGAGACGGTGAGGCAATACGCCTCCGAAAA
>JBKPOM010000015.1:0-8220 GCA_046733115.1 Actinomycetota bacterium
CCGCGAGGATGCATGCCGACAAGGGCTACGACTTCGTTTGTTGCCGTCAGGCACTTCGCAAACGGGCAATTAAGCCCCGGATCGCGCGGCGTGGCATCGAGTCGAGCGAACGCTTGGGACGCCACCGGTGGGTAGCCGAAAGGACACTGGCGTGGCTGAATCGCTACAGGAGGCTGAAAGTGCGCTATGAGAGGCTGGCCGACGTGCACCAGGCTCTCCTGAGCTTGGGCTGCGCGTTGGTCTGCTGGAACTTCGTCCGACGGGCGTGTTAGGTACGTTAAGAGTGCGAGGGCGCCGGGGGCATCGCTCCCCAGCGCCTTCAGTTACTTGGCCTACACATCCGGTGGAGTCCTAGCTTAGGCTTCGGGAGCTACATAGTCGCCTGGAGCTAGACCGAGCTGTCTTTAGCCCTCATCAACGAAGGTGACGCCGTGCTCGGCGAGTGCTGCTTCCATCTGAGCAATCTGCTCCGGGCTCGGCGGACGCCCCGCTGGGGGCAAAGCCATCGCCTCCGCCGGCTGGACCAAGGCGTGGAAGAAACCCTCGAACCCGCTCGGTACCACCAACAGCAGCGCCCGGGCACCCTCGCTTGAGGACCTGAAGGCGTGCGTAAAACCGCGTGGCTGGAACACGAAGCTCCCGGTAGGCGCCTCGAACTCCTCATCACCCATCCGGACGCTCAGGCTGCCCTCGATCACGTAAAACGTCTCGTCCACCCGCTCGTGGACGTGCAGGGGCGGCCCCGAGTCGGGGGGAAAGAGAATCTCGTACACCGTTAACCTTCCCCCGGTGTCCTCGCCCTCGGCAAGTGCGCTCATCAGCTGGCCCATGTACCAGAACGAGTTGCCCGGCTCGGCGCTGCGGACATACGGGCGCAGCGTGGCGGACTGAGCGTCGGTGTTCATGGTGGTCCTCCTGTTTCCTGTTCTCTGCGGCGGTCATGATCGCCACTCCTCTTTTCTGAGACGGGCGTCTCAATTTGACACGGGCGTATACTACTCCTATGGACTCACCCCGTCAAGAGAAAAAGGAGAGAAATTTCAACAACGTTCGGCGGCGCACAAGGGGAGCGATGATCGAAGCCGCAACCCGGCTGGTGCGCGAGGGCGCTTCGCCGTCTGTCACCGAGGTAGCCGACGCGGCGGGCGTTTCGCGTGCTACCGCCTACCGCTACTTCCCCACGCAAGAGTCGCTGCTAGCCGAGGTGATCGTGCCCGACCTAGAGGCGGCTTTGGCTGCTGAGGCGCTGTCGGATGATCTCGAGAGTCGCTTCGGAAGCGCGTTCACGACGATATGGTCGTCTAACATCACGCATGAGGCGTCTTACCGCACGATGCTCAGGCGCGGCCTGGAGCGCCCGCCGGGCGAGTCGATAGAGCATGAGGCGGAAGCGGGCAGCATACGGGCGGGCCGGCGGATGCGCTGGCTAAGGAATGCGCTAGAGTCGGCACGCGAGCGGATGGATGAGGAGAGCTTCGAGCGGCTGGTAACTGCGATGTGCCTGTGCGTTGGGATAGAGTCGCTTGTGGTGTTGCGCGACGTGTGCGGCCTGGAAGCCAAGGAGGCCGAGGAGGTAGCCAGGTGGGCTGCCTTCGCACTGCTTAGAGCTAGCCTCAGGGAGAGCGAAAGCCCCGATGGGGGCGTGCCAGGCGGCATGGCCAAGAAGCACTCTAAGCCGGCCTAGCTAGGTTTTGTTAGGCACTCTTAGTGAAACCATCCGTTCGTCTCCTTTCTTTTCGTCCTTCCGAAAGAACTCTATGCGGCGCTCCGTTCCCGAGGCATCGGACGGATTTCACGACTTGCCCGGGAACTTTTTCCCAAGCAATTTGGGACTGTTTACTCGTGATGGTAGTATGCACCGAGCCTTCGTGGATGCCGACGACACGCCGGGGCCTTTTGTCGCACACGGGACCGTTGCTGCCATCGTGGATTCCCGCTTCCGCGGGAATGACGTGGAGGAAGGGCCTCGACTTACCCGCAGCCCGAACACGATTTTGCAAGGACGGACTCGATATCAAACCTTGTGGTCGGCTACCATACCCTGCGCATGCGCATGAAGCCTCATCCCGGTGAACGTCGTGGCTCCCGCCTGATCGCGTCAGGATGAGCCCGCTCGCCGCCGTGATCGCCGACACGCATATACCGCGCCGCGCCAGGGCTTTGCCGGAAGGTTTGATCCCCCACCTGCATCGCGCACACCTCATCCTGCACGCCGGCGACCTCATGGACCCCATGCTTCTGGAAGAGCTGGCGACCTACGCCCCCACCAGGGCCGTATACGGAAACCTCGACCCTCCAGAGGCGGGGCTGCCCGAGACGCTAGAGTTCGAGTTCGGTGGCGTGAGGCTGGCCGTGATCCACGACTCAGGCCCGAAGAGGGGACGCCGGAGCCGCATGCGGCGGCGTTTCCCCGAGGCGCGAATCGTCGTCTTCGGACACTCGCACATCCCCTGGCTCGCGGACGAAGACGGGCTCCTGCTGCTCAACCCCGGCAGCCCGACGGACAGGCGAAGGCACCCGGAGCACACCTTCGCGCTGCTGCGGGCGGAGGACGGCGAGGTTTCGGCCGAAATCCTGGCCCTGTGAGCGGCGAGGGCGGTTTGCGAACCGCCCCTGCATGCGAACCACTCTATAATTTTGCCCGTGGCGGACGACGAGCGTAGTAGATCCAGAGACCGGGGCGAGGGGAGGTCTTACGAGCCCCGGCAGGCGCTCAGGCGGGTGCAGAGCACCGGGCTGGTGCTCGCCGTCATCACCATCGTTGGCGTCCTCGGGTACATGTTCTTCGAGGGATGGAGCTTCTCCGACGCGCTTTACATGACCGTGATCACGCTGACCACCGTCGGATACAGGGAGGTTCGGGCGCTCGACGAATCGGGGCAGCTTTGGACCATGCTGCTCCTGATAACGGGCGTGGGCACGCTGTTCTACGCTGCAGTATCCTCCGTGGAGCTGGTGGTGGAAGGAACGGTACGGGGCTATTTCGGAAGGAGGAGGGTGAAGGCGGCTATTCGCAGGCTGAACGGCCACTACATCCTGTGCGGATACGGCAGGGTCGGACGCCAGGTCGCCCGCGAGTTCGCGGGCGACGAGGTGCCTTTCGTGATCGTCGAACAGGACCCGGTGGTTCTGGAAGAGTGCATGGCCGAGGGCTACCTCGCGCTGCTCGGCGAGGCCGCGGACGACGACGTCCTCGTGGAGGCCGGCATCCTGAACGCGGGTGGACTCATCGCGGCCGTCGACTCCGACGCCGACAACGTCTTCGTCGTGCTCTCGGCGCGCAAGCTCAACCCGAAGCTGCACATCGTCGCCCGCGCCTCCTCCGACGAGACGGCGGCCAAGCTGCAGATCGCCGGGGCCGACCGCACCCTCTCGCCTTACGCCGTGGGTGGCAGACGGCTCGCCGCGCTCGCCACGCAGCCGCTCGTCGTGGACTTCCTGGACGTCGTCACGCGCGGCGAGAAAGGCATCGAGTTTCGCCTGGAGGAGTTCTCCGTGCCCGCAGACTCGGCCATAGCCGATCGCACCATCGGTGAGCTCAAGGTAGGGGAGAGAACAGGCGCCATAGTCCTCGCCTTCCGTACCACGGAAGGCAACTTCGACACCACTCCGTCGGCCGACGATCGCCTGCACGCCGGCGACACGCTCATCGTGCTCGGGAGCCGCGAACAGATAGAACGTTTGGAGCGGCTCATGCGCGGTGTATAGGGCGGTTGGCGAACGCCCAAATCACGAACCGCCCCTACGACGTGTCGCGTTGGTCTGCCAGGTGCCGCCCTTGCTCTTTCGGGCGGTAGAACACCATGTCGGCGACGCGGCCCGTCCTCTCGTAATGGGCGCGTATCTCTTCGAGCATGCGTGGGGTCCATCTGTCCTGTTTTATCTCCCTGGCGAAGGGGGGGCTCCAGATCATGATGAGGGAAAACTTCTTCCTGGCTATGTCCTCAACGAAGGGACGCTGGTTCCAATCGCCGTCGCGGGCGAGCTGGGTCATCTCGAAAGGCTGGAAGTAGATCCTCTTCCCCCTCTCCGGCAAGAGCCCCATGTAGTCGTCAGTGAGCACGGGCCCGTCCGCGTTCGCGACCATCCTCGATAGTTGCGCGACCTCGGCCTTCTGGTCTATGACATAGTTCTGAAGACCGGAGGCGACCCGCGACGACTGCGCGAGCGCGAGTACCTGTACCGCCAGGAGCGCGATGAGGGCTATACGCAACCGCGGGCGCCTGCGTTGCCAGGCGATGAACCCCCCCGTCGCGAGGCCGAGGACCGCGGACAGCTCCAGGAGGTAGTTCACGTCGGAGCCCACCTTGCCGACGAGCACCGTCGTGGGGATGCTGGCGAGCAGGTACGGCGCGATGAGCCACCACGCGCGGTTGCCCTTGCGCGGCGTGAGCAAGAGGAACGCGAGCGAAGCGAGCAGGAGCATGGGACATGCCAGGAGGGCGCCGAGGGCGTTGAGGCCGACCCGCTCCCAGCGGAAGTCGTTGAGGTTGGCCGTCACGGTGTTGAGGAAGAAGCCTTCGCCCGTGGAGATGTTCAGGGCCGCGTACAGGATGAGGCACGCGCCGCCGGCGATGGCGGCCGTCTGCAGGGCCCGGCGGCGCTGGCCTTGGGCGACGAGCCACACGAAGGCTGCGAGCGGCGCGGCCAAGATGTACGTCTGGCGTGTGTACACGGCGGCCACGAGAAGCAGGGCCGAGACGAGGACGCTCCAGCGCTTCTGGGGCCAGCGCGCGACGACGAAGAGGCCCGCCCAGGAGAGCGCCAGCCCCAGCGAATCTACCCGCGAGAGCGACGACCAGCGCACCACGTAGGGCATGGCGGGGAAGATTAGGGCGCCCGCCACAGCCGCGATCCGATCTTTGGTCAGCGCGTGCAACGTGAGCCCGACGAAGAGCGCCACGGCGGCGACGCTGAGCAGAGAGATCAACCGCCCGTACCAAAGCGCGGGCCCGAACAGCCACACGAAAGGCACCTGAGCAAGCATGAAGAGCGGGGGATAGTTGGCGATGACGTAGGGCGGCGCGCTGAGGTCGGTCCTGTAGATGTTCTGGAACTCTGCAAGCCTGACGGACTGGTCGAGCAAAGGCCCCTCGCCGTAGTTGAGCGGGTATGGGAAGGCGAGCGCCTCCCACCCGTGCCGCAGGAAGATCAGCATCGCAAGCGCCTGCGCCAGGAGCAGGAGGGCGGTGGCTACCCAGAGTGCGACCTGGGGCCTCCGCGCACCCTTGCCGGCGGCTTTCTCCTTCTTTAGACCGGTACTCGTCACCAGGCCCTCTCGCGCTCTCGAACTACAAGGCCTTGTATCCTACCGCTTTTGGCGCCGGAGACGCGCGAACAACAGTAGGCCGTAGCGTGTAGTATAGAAGCAGGAGTCGCTCTAACTGCTCCTGATCCTTCTCGCATTCTTCTCCTGGTGGCACCAGAGCGTCGTCGCGGTCCCTGACGGCTGCAAGACCGTCCGGGAAGCTGGAGGAGGTCGTCGGGGCCGGCAGGAAGCTGCTCTTCAACTCGTGGAAGCAGGTCATCTACATCGTCTATACTACGCGGAAATACCCGTACAACGCGCCCATCAGGCAGGCCCCAACTGCTCGCTGTCGGGCCTCCCCACGCTCCTCCTTGCCCGGCTCCTCCCGCAACTGACCCAGAACGGCAATACCGTGGAAGATGCCCGCGAGGCACTGCGCGATCTTGGAGACGGCGAAGGATAGGCGCGATCTATGCCTCTAGCTTGGGGTCGGTCTGTCGGCCCGACACTATTCTCCGGTACGCTTCCGGGTTGGTCGCGCCCTCGCTGTTGAAAGCGAGGATGCGGGTCTCCCGGCTTACGACCAACGTCCGGCGTGCCTCCTCGCCTTCATCGGCGCGCAGAAGTTACAGCAGACCGCCGAGTCCCGCAGCCCCGGGCTCGCCCGAGACGATGCCCGACCCTGCCGCCAGGCGCATGGCCTCGCGTATTGGCTCGTCGTCCACGGGGACGAGAAGGTCGACAGACCTGGACAGGGTCGGCCACGCTACGAGAGCGAGGGCCTGCCGCAGTTCAGGCCGGCCATGATGGAGTCGTGCAGACCCGGCACGGAGACGAGGCGTCCCGCCAAAACCGACTCGAACAAGCAAGCGGCGCCCGCGGGTTCGACGCTCACGAGCTTCGGAAGTGGCGGGCTACGGCTGCGGCGAAAGCGCCGACGCCCACCTGCACGACCACGAGGTCGGGTCCCCGTTCGCTCCTCCGGGCCAGTTCGTCTTCGATCTCCCATAGCATAGTCAAGTAGCCTTCGATCACCCACGAAGGAACACGCTCGTAGCCGGGCCAGGACGTGTCAGAGATCAGGAGCCCGTCCACTTCGGCCGAATGCTCGACCGCATCGTCGTAGGTGCCATCGACCACGATAACCTCGGCACCCTCGCCGATTATGGCCTCGCGTCGCGCCGGGGCCATGTCCCAGGGGACGAAGATCCTCGCCCCGAGGTCGAGCAGCCGCGCCGCCCGCGCCACCGCGCGCCCGTGGTTGCCGTCGGTGGCCGCCACGAGCGTGAGCGGCCGCAGGCGCTCTAGTTTCGCCCGCAACCCCCGATCTCGTTCCAATCCCCGAAACCCTCGTCCTCCAGTAGCTCCTCCAGCGCCTTGTATACTGCCCACGAGGCGCCGAGGATCTTGAAGGCGGGCAGGCCGAGCCGGTTCGATTCGTCCTTCACGAAGACCCTTTCGACGCCGAGGGCTTCGGCGAGTTGCGGGGCATCTACCAGCGGCGTCTCCTCGTGGTCTGGCAGCCGACGGTGGAAACGCAAGGATGCCCGATCCGGGATCTGACCGTCGAGAGCCTCTCCGGCGTTAGGGTTGGTGAGGATCCTGATGCTCATACGGGGTCCGGACGAATGCCAATGGTATGGCGGAGATTGCTGCTGGGCGTGGGCTTACGTTGCTTTATCTTGGGAGTGGATTCCCGCTTTCGCGAGAACGACGGGTGGGGTGCGAGAACGACGTGTGAAGGGAGCGGGAATGCCGTGAAGGTGGGCATCGATGTGCCTGCGACCCGGGCGGTGTAGCGTGCGAACGGACCCGGGGTCACACCTTGTTCGTACCGTTAACGCCGTATTCGAGGCCGTCTACAAGTGCCTGCCAGGAGGCCTCGATGATGTTCTCGGAGACGCCGACGGCGCCCCACATGCGTTTACCGTCGGTCGAGTCTATGAGGACGCGGGTCGTGGCGGCGGTGGCGCGGTGCTCGTCCAGGATGCGGACCTTGTAGTTGGAGAGGTGGATCTCCTTCAGCTCGGGATAGTGCGGCCCGATGGCTTTTCTTAGCGCCCCGTCCAGGGCGTTGACGGGGCCGTTGCCCTCGGCGGTGGAGATGACCCTGTGTCCGCCCACGGAGAGCTTTATGGTCGCCTCCGTCGTGGTCTCCCCGCCGGCGCGCTTTTCGGAGATGATCCTGAACGTCTCCAGCTCGAAGAGCGGCCTGTCCTCGCCCATGGTCCGCCCGATGAGCACCGCCAGCGACGCGTCCGCGGCCTCGTAATGGTAGCCCTCGTACTCGCGCTGCTTTATGGCACCCAAGACCTCCGTCGCATCCCCGGTCTCCAGCCCCAGCTCCTCGGCCTTGGCCCTGATGGAGTTCTTGCCCGAAAGCTCGCCCACGGGAGTGTGGCGCACGTTTCCAACTGCCTCCGGCGCGACGTGCTCGTAGGTCGCGGGATCCTTGGAGATTCCGTCGACGTGCAGGCCGCCCTTGTGGGCGAAGGCGCTGCGCCCGACGTAGGGCCGGTGCGTGTCCGGCGTAAGGTTCATGAGCTCCGAGACGTAGTTGGAGACTTCCGTCAATCGCCGCAACTTCGCGTCTTCCATGACCTTGAGGCCCATTTTGAGCTGCAAGTTGGCGATGGTCGTGACGAGGTCGCAGTTGCCGCAGCGTTCCCCTATGCCGTTGACGGTCCCCTGAACGTGCGTCGCCCCGGCTTCAATCGCCGCCAGGGCGTTCGCCACCCCGCATCCCGAGTCGTTGTGCGTGTGGATGCCGATCTCGACTTCAGGGAACTCGCGCACCGTACGTGCCACAACCGCCTTCAATTCGGTCGGGAGCGTGCCGCCGTTGGTGTCGCAGAGAACCAGCGTCGTCGCCCCGGCTTCGGCCGCGGCGCGGAGTACCGAAAGGGAGTACGCAGGGTCGTCGCGGAAGCCGTCGAAGTAGTGCTCGGCATCGAAGATCACCTCTTTGCCCG
>JBKPOM010000016.1:0-5517 GCA_046733115.1 Actinomycetota bacterium
ACCCTCTCGAGCTCTGGGCTATCCATCTGGACGGCAAGCTCATCAATATCGCTCAATGTGTATCCGCTCAGGAACAGCTCCGGGAAGACAACCAAGTCTGACTCTGGGTGCTCGGCGACTATCCTCCCCATGGTTTCTAGATTCGCCTGGGTATGACGCAATTTTGGACTAAGTTGTGCCAGAACTAAAGTCAACAGTCCGGCATCTAGGATGCTCCTTTCTATTCAAGCCATAGCCTCTCTCGACGATACCAACGCCGGACTAAGTCGCACTCGGCGTGGCCATGCTGAGCTCACTGCTCTTCAGAAAGAGCTAACTCCTCATCCATGCTCAACTGGGGCGGAGCTTTGCGGAAGCCGCGAGTGAGCCAAACCAGCAATGCTACGCCTAGCACCAGCCAGATTACGCCAATGATCTTGGCGTTGATATCCAAGGACAGCAGCAGATAAAGATCTATGATCGCTCCAATGAGCGGGACCACAATCCATCCGAGCACCGCCCCGACGCCCTGCGGGCGGTGACGGAGGAAGTGGGCAATGAGACTAAGATTGACCAACGTGAAAGCACTGAACGCACCGAAGTTGATAAACGAGGTTGACGTGGTGACATCGAGGAACAACGCTGCCAAACCGACGATGCCGATGAGTGCTATCCCGAACACCGGCGTGTGGAAGCGAGGTTGAACGTAGGCGAGGATTCGACGGGGTAGCACGCCATCACGTCCCATTGCGTACAACAGCCGCGACGAGGTGGCTTGTATAGCCAACCCGGCGGCGAATTGAGCAATGATCAAACTCGATAAGAAGAAAGAAGCAAAGAAGTTTCCACCAATGTCCTTAGCGATCTCCAGTGCCGCTGAGTCAACGTTTTCGAAGGTCGCGCCCGGGTGGGCCAGCTGTGCGGCGTAGGAGGTGATTATGAACAGCGCGCCAACGAACAGGATGACAGCCAAAACGGCGCGTGGCATTGTGCGAGCCGGATCACGGGTTTCCTCAGTAAGCGTGGTGATAGCATCGAACCCAATGAATGCGTAGGCTCCAATGGCACCCCCGGCCGCGATGGCAGCCACAGTGGTGTTCTGATTCCAGAATGGACTCCACAGGCTTGCTCCGGTATCTCCTTGGACAAAATATCCGATGCTCAAGGCAACAAAGAAGGCGAGCACGAGTAGTTGAAAGGCCACGAGCAAGAAATTGACTCCCGCTGTAACCCGGATACCGATTATGTTGAGAAAAGTGGTAACGACGATGAAGGCTATGATCCACACGGCCGTTGGCACACCAGGAAACTGCGATGAAAGGTATGCGCCAGCAATCAGCCACGCCACCATCGGGAGGAAAAAGTAGTCGAGGAGTATGAGCCAGCCGGCGAGGAATCCAAGCTGTGGTGCCATCTCTCTCCCGACATAAGTGTAGGCCGAACCAGAGATCGGATGTACAGCTGACATTCGACCATAGCTATAGGCGGTGAACACCATCGCTACGAGAGTGACCAGGTAAGCTGTCGGGACCGACCCATTGGACTGTTGGGCGACGACCCCAAAAATGCCCAGAACGATCAAGGGGGTCGTGTAGGCGACCCCGATAGCAACGACGGATCCAAGGCCGAGGGTGCGTTCCAACCTCGGTCCCTGCTCATGGCTATTATTGGTCATGGTGTCCCTTGTTGGTCATGGTGTCCCTTTCATTGTCTTCCCTCTTTTCCCTGCTGTGTTCACGTAACGGCTCTAGCTCACCCAAGCTCGGCCACGGCCGCTTCGTCGAGCAAAGTCTTCACCCTTTGACTTCGTCGCGGATACCACCCTGACGCCTTGCACGTGCTGTCACATGATACACTCGCGACGACCGGACAGGCATCTGACTTTGCGCGAGGAGGTCGGGGGTTCGAATCCCCCCGGCTCCACTCTGAAAATGTTGAGATTTGCAGGATAAATTCGCAACTAAGTGAAGCGGCCTGCTTGCTAGGAAATCTCTCGTGCAGCAACCGTGCAGCGACCCGAGTAAATCTCCTCAATCTCGAAGGAGCTCTGGATAGGATGACCGACGGGCCCGTGCTCTCTTCGCGCGCCCTCAACCGGGCGTTGCTCGAGCGACAGGCGCTGCTGCGTCGCCAGGAGCTGCCCGCGGAAGAGATGATCGAGCAATTGGTCGGCATGCAAGCCCAGGTACCAGACGCGCCCTACGTCGGCCTGTGGACGCGGCTTGAGGGCTTCCGCACCGACGAGCTATCGACCTTGATCTCGGACCGGCAGGCGGTGCGGGCCTCCATGATACGCGCGACCATTCATCTGGTCACCGCCCGCGACTTCCTAACCTTACGCCCCGTCGTGCAGCCAGTCCTCCAGCGCGACGTGTATGGCAACTCAACCTACGGCAAGGAGCGCCTCGCCAAATTAGATGTCGATACGGTGCTGGCTGCTGGCAGGATGCTGTTAGAGGAACATCCACGGACCGCTGCTGAGCTGCGCCGTTGGCTCGGATTGCAGTGGCCAGACCGGGATCCCGCGGCGCTAGCGTACGCTGTGCGTGGCCTGCTGCCGCTGGTGCACGTGCCGCCCCGCGGTGTCTGGGGTCAAAGCGGTCCGGTTGCCTTGACCACGGCCGAGGCGTGGCTCGGGCGAAGCGTGGTCCCTAAGCGCGATCCTGGCGAAGCAATCCTGCGCTACTTGGCAGCTTTCGGCCCGGCCACCGTCGCCGACGCGCGGACGTGGTCGGGCTTGAGCGGGCTGCGGGAGGTCTTCGAGCGGCTCCGGACGCGTCTTGTCACTTTCCGCGACGATTTGGGCAGGGAACTCTACGATGTGCCCGGCGCCCCCTTGCCAGATCCCGAGACACCGGCGCCACCGCGCTTCCTGCCAGAGTTCGATAACGTCTTGCTCTCGCACGCCGAACGTACCCGCCTCATCTCCGGCGAGCACCGCAGAGCACTCATCAAGGATCCCATGATGCGAGGCGTGTTGCTCGACGGCTTCGTGTGCGGGACGTGGAAGAAGGAGCGAACTCGTGGGAAGGCGACACTCATAATCGAACCGTTTGAGCCCCTGGCCACGCAGGATCGCGACTCCCTAGCTGAAGAAGGGGAGCGGCTCGTCCGATTCGCCGGGAAGGGTGCCGTGGCGTTCGAGGTTCGGTTTGCCGAGCCCTAGGGACTACGCTGGGCTTTGTAGGGGAAGCGGCACTCTTTGAACGGTGCTCCGGCTGGCACGCGTTGGTTCGGGCAGGGGTAGAGGGTAAGGAAGCGCTCGACCGCCTCCAGTTGGATTCCCGGAGTCTTGGCGTATGCTCCACCTTGAGGTGGTAGCGAGCAAGGGCGGGAGCAAATGGGAGGAGTGTGGGGATGGGCATCGAGTTGAGGGCCATCGGCTTCGTCCGTACGGACACCGAAGAGCTCCCCCGCCACTGGAGCATTTCTGACGTAGAGGGAACGCTAGTTATCGACGAGGAATACTCGGAAGGGCTTCGAGACATCGAAGGGGGCCAGCGCATAGTGGTGATCTTCCACTTCCATCGGAGCCCAGGATTCTCTCCCGAGTTGCTCCGGCAGACGTCGGGGCACACTGGGAGGGAGATGGGCGTGTTTAGCACCTGTTCCCCCATTAGGCCCAACCCGATTGGGATGTCGGTCGTGGAGGTGCTCGGGATAAGAGGTGCGAACATCGATGTTAGGAGGCTGGATATGCTGGACGGCACGCCCATACTCGACATAAAGCCCTACGTAGAAGACAGTGGCGGATAGGGCCCTTTGTGTCTCGACCCGACCCTATACTGCCGGATGCTGCGAGCAGATGATGCCAAACGCTATTGAAGAGATGATACGGATGACATCCGTTCTACTGTGTGAGCTGGCGCAAGAGGTGACTGGCTCGCCTATGACGCTAGCGGCTCCTACGCGGGCCCGAGGCAATGGGTAGACACTGAGGAGAGGAGCGATCGATGCGGATCGTGGAGCTCGATCACCTCGTTCTGACCGTAAGCGATGTCGATCGCACGCGCGCTTTCTACGAGCGGGTGCTCGGCATGGAGACCTTGGTCTTCGGCGAAGGTCGCCACGCCCTAACGTTCGGCACGCAGAAGATCAACCTCCACGAAGCGGGCCAGGAGTTCGAGCCCAAAGCGGCCGCGCCCACCCCGGGCTCAGCCGACCTCTGCTTCCTCACGAACTCGTCGATGGCCGAGGTCGTTGAACACTTGGAGGCCAACAGCGTCGAGATCATCGAAGGACCCGTGAGGCGCACGGGGGCTACCGGGCCGATAAAGTCTGTGTACTTCAGGGACCCCGATGGCAACCTCCTAGAGGTCTCCAGCCGTTTGAGAGGGTGACCAGTTGGCGCGCTACTCATCCGTGGCCTGGTTTCCAAACTTGTGCAGCAACAGTGCAGCAACCCGAGTGAATCTCCTGAAATACCAGGAAAAGCGATAGAGCAGAAATACGCTTGTTTGCAGCTATTTTGCAAACTCCGGAAAGGTCAAGCAAAGTATCGTGTCGCCTTTGCACGGCGGAGGGCAGGGGTTCGAATCCCCTCGGCTCCACTTCATAGACTTGCAGACTTGATCCACTGAAAAGACTGAGGACAATTTTGACAACAACTGGGCCACATGGAGCGGTATGTGACGACACACATCTACGGGTTCGAATTCACGAAACACTTGCAACTACGCCACTTTGCGGCACGAAACGATATTAAGCGAAAGACGTCCGTCACGGATTTCTAATCTGCCGGGCGCAAGTACGAATTCTACCCGATCGTACGCCAATAAGCCGGATTGGAGTTGATGATGATTTAACAACAACCAAGCCCGTGCAACACAACCGGATCCAAGAAACGACGCGTCAGCAGTAGTGTCAGCAGTAGAGGCGACAATTAGCGATATTGGCCGATACTTGGCGGACAGAGCAGATTCACGAGTACCTGCAAAATAGCCATTTTTTAGCGGGGTTCGGAATAGGGAACAGGCTTACTCTTAATGAGCAGGTCAGCAGTTCGAGTCTCCTCGTCAGCTCTCTTTATTCGGCTTAGATAAGCCGATTATTCGGAATGAGAGAAACCGAGGGTTGTGGCTTAGGGCATTCTTGCCGCCACCCTGACGCAGCGGGGGTAAGCTCACCTTCAACGCCGTGCTAATGAAGGAGCCCGCCTCAGTCAGGGCAGATGTTATCGTTCACGACCTACTCCATCTGAAGGTCCCAAAGCACGGAAAGGTCTTCAAGGCTCTCTTGAAACCTTATCTAGCGGATCACACGGGCAAGACCTAGACGGTACCTGCGAACCAGCTCCCGACTCTTACTATTGTCGTGAGGGTTTGAAGATAGCGGCAGGGTAGCGCTATGGTAGCGCTGAAGTAGCGCTGTTATCCCCACCACGAATTTCTTCCAACAGTGACCTGCCTCTCCAGGAACAGGGGGTTTGCGCGGGACCCATTCGGTCAATATAGGATGGTATGGCACGGGAGTAGAACCAGTGCCGGTTTCTGACCGAACGGGAGGTACGATGTTCTCAGGATTGATGCCCGCGATGGT
>JBKPOM010000017.1:0-16471 GCA_046733115.1 Actinomycetota bacterium
TCTCGCGCGCTCCACTCCAGCGCCCGCCCCGTCCCGAGCACCTCTTTTAAGGTGCCGTCCATTATGCGCTCTATGCTCATACAGGGCATGCCGAGGGCCTCTTCGACTTCCCGGCTGGCCAAGGGGCTTTGCGTGACGGATCCGGCCGTGGCCCGCAGGGGCAGGCCGTACTCTCGGATGCTGCGGACCCCGCTCTCGGCGGAGAGGCTGTCGCCGGCAGCGAAGAAGACGTGGTCGGCGCTCCGGCGGAACTCGGCCGACTCTAGCAGCATGCGGGTCTCGCGCTGGAAGATGCCGTCGGCTATCTCAAGGATGATGTAGTCGGGATTGGAGGCCCGCAGAGTGCCCAATATGCTTCCGTAGACTCCAAGCAACTCTTCGAGAGCGAGCATGTAGGTGGACGGGTAGCCGGCTGAGGTGAAATCGAGTACCGGCCGAGCCCCACAAGCTTGGTAGAAGCGACCGTCCTTGCCCGCCGCGGTGCCCGTTATCTTGCCCGCTGCCACGCTGAAATTCGCGCGGCTGAGCGCCCGTGCCAAGGTGCCCGCGGTCGTGGTCTTGCCGGAGTTCATAGACGATCCCACCACCAAGATCACCTCCGCCGCGCCGCTCTCAAGGCTCTCGCCGACGGCGTGGGAGGGCAGGCCGAAGGCGCGTTGGTTGATTGGCCGGCCTTGTTTGTCGCTTACCAAGCCTACAATGCGCAGCCGCGTAGGAGAGGTCATGGAGGTGTGCTGAGAAGCGACCTCGCCGCAGACGCCGCCGACCGAAAGCAGATCGCACCCCTCGACCGGCCGCGTCGGCAGGTAACCCTCATACTGGTCCGTGGCGTAGCGGTTGCCGAAGGCGCCCACGATGTGATCGCCAGGAAACAGGTCCATCGTGACGCCGGTACGGACCTCCATCCTGGTGTGTCGGCCGAGATCCTGGACCTCAGCCAACACCAGATCCCCGATGCGTGGTTGGGCGTACATCGGAACTACGCCGGCCATCTCTTCGAGGGGGACGGCCTTGGTTGTGAAGCTGTACTTTATGTTTGGGTTGTCGGGTAGTTGCATGGAGCCTTTCCTTCCCGGTAACGAGCTGATGGTACGTGCCGCCAACAGGCCCCCTCAAAGCGAGCGGGCTGAAACATTGCTGTGGGACATAACTATGCTATTGGATAGCGTAGATGTTCAGCGGTATTCTCCCGTTACAGGCGGAATACCCCCAGGAAAGATCTATCCTTAAAGTCAAGGGCGGTACCGAACGACGGACGGTGATCGAGGCCCACGAAGCGAAATGCTCTTTGCTTCCGGCCGTACGCGAGCAGCCATCCGACGATCGCCCCGAAGGAGACCACGAATAGGAGCACGCTCAGGAGCTCAACATTAACCGGGCGCCCGTCTTTGTCCCCCGCCTCCTTCTGGAAAACGGCAAGGTACTCTTGGTTCGACCGTTGGTCCGGGCGGGGCGAGTGGGTTATCGAGTGTGTCGTCGTAGGGGCAGCAGGAACGTCGAGCTCGGTTGGGAGCAAACAGAAGAAAGCCCCGACGCAATACACCATAACCATCGCCAAGAGCGACGTACCGTGAGCGCACCGCCACAACCTAGAGAGCCTCACGACCTCCGTATTCAGGTGTCCGTGCCTTGCTGTATCTTCGCTGCGACCTCCTGCTAGGGTCTGCGCCCCCTTTAGTGCGGTAGCATGGAAGCAGCTTGCAGGCGCTTGACCTGCAGGGCGTTGAGCACCGCCAACTCGCTCAATGCCTCGGTGGCGATGGCTTTGGCCTCCGGCGACAGCGCCTCTTCCAGCTGCCTCAGGAGCGAAGCTACCCTTTGGGTTAGTTCGACGAGCTCGGGGTCGGTTATCGTCTCGTCCTCGACGATCCTGCGGTAGGAATCCATCTCGACTACGTATTCGTCGAGCAACGAGATGTCGGTCTCTTGGTCGAATCATGATCTATCCGTAATGAGACGAAGTAGTCTCCTTCCAACCGAAGGTGACTCTTCTCCATCCAGTACAGTGGGATTATTGTTAGCAGAAGCACAGGTGAGGTTCAGTGGCCCGTGGCACTAAGTGCTGCAAGACACAGACCAAAAGTACAGACCAGGCGTTTCATGTAGCTTATGTTTCACTCAATATTGTCGGCTCGAAGGCCTTCCATTTGAGGTTATCGAGAGTCCTCATACAGTCACTCTACGATGTTCAGTGAATGAGGTCCTGAAGAGGAAGAACCGAGCTCTGACAGTCTCCGCCTGCTCTCTTCAAGAGCCTGCGCTGGACAGGAGGCTAACCTCCTTCTCCCCAACTTTTGAGTACCCGAGCCTCTACCAACACGGGTTCCTTGCCCGCACCGTTAATAACGGCCTCCATTCCATCGATCGTCGCCTTCTCCAACCAGCGCCTGGTCTCCTCGCCTTGATTCTCGTCGCACTCGACGACTATCTCGTCGTGGCAGACGAGAACAGGCGTGGCCTCTGCCCACTCATCCCTGTGCTCCCAGAGCAAGGCCAGCGATAGCTTCATCCCGTCAGCTCCGGTTCCTTGGACGGGCGCGTTGAGGCGGTCGGTCAGCCTCTCGATGTCCATGCGGCGCCTGCCAGTGAGTGCGTGTCTCGGTTTCACCACACAGCCAAGTCCGCAGCTCTCCCTCATGCCACGTTTTGAGCCCCGGGTAGGTTTGGAAGAATCGCCTGCGGTAGAGGGAGGCTTCCTCCATGTTCATCTCACCTCCGTAGCATCTTAGGGCGTAGGACTGAAGCCCTTGTGCTCCCATCCCGTAAAGGAGGCCGAAGTTGACCGCCTTGGCCGGCTTGCGGCCATCCTTAGTGACCTCTTCTCTGTCGGTAAGGCTTCGGGCCGGGAGCGTGTGGAGGTCGCAGCCTTCGGAGTAGGCAGAGAGCATCTCCTTATCGCAGGAGTCTTGGCCGCGATTCTAAGATTCTAAGTTCTATCTGGGAGTAGTACGCCGGCGCACGTACAGGACTTCTACCGCGACAGGCTGGACAACGGTCTCTCCCCGGCTACGGTGCAGAAGATCCATGCGATCCTGCACAAGCGCTGTCCCAGGTCGTGAGCTGGTCGCTGGTGCCGCGCAACGCGGGAGAGGCCATCAGGGCCCCGAGGCCCACGCCGAAGGAGATGTGACCCCTCTCCCCAGACGAAGCCCGCGGGCTGCTGGAGACGGCGAGGGGAGATCGTCTGGAAGCCTTGTACGTACTTGCGATACACACGGGCATGAGGCAAGGGGAACTACTCGGTTTGAAATGGGAGGACGTGGACCTCACAGTCAACGCCATCCGGGTACGGTGCACACTCCTTCGCACCAAGGCACGGGTCGTCCTCGGGGAGCCCAAGACGAAGAAGAATCGCAGGACGGTGCACCTCACGGGTGCGGTGTCACGGCCCGTCGAAGAGTACCTGGGACACCAGTTGAAGGAAATGGAACGCCTCGGGGACCTGTATCGGGATCAAGGGCTCGTCGTGTTCACCACGGAGGCAGGGACGCCCATAAAAGCCACCAACCTGCGGAAGCGGTCCTTCGCTCCCCTCCTGCAGAAGGCAAACCTCCCGCGCGTGCGCTTCCACGATCTCAGGCACACGTGCGCGACGCTGCTCCTGTTCAGGAACATGCACCCCAAGTACGTCCAGGAACTCTTGGGACACGCGACGATATCCATAACCTTAGATACCTACAGCCACTTCATCCCCGGCATGGGGAGCCAGGTCGCCGAGGCGATGGAGGACCTACTTGCCAAGCGGGTTAATGTCGGGTTGGTGTCAACAGGGGTAAGGCGAGATACCCGTGGGTCCAACTATTCTCACGTTTCACCTGCAAAACAACGCATTTTAGGAGTGGAGCCGAGGGGATTCGAACCGTCGATCTTCGCCGTGCAAAGGCGGCCTGATGCGTCCGTACCGGTTCGTTTACCTTCGGAATATGCTGCAAATGCGTACATTTTGATGGTCGAGGTGGATTCATTGGTTCGCCTCGTCCCGTTGAATACCAACTGGGTTGGTGTCAGGTTGGGGTCAACTTCGTACTCTTGGGTCCCGCGCGTACCGGATTCTTGACTTGCTCTAGATCGCGGCCCGCTGACGCAGGGCGGCCACCGCTTCTTCGCCGTATCCCAGCTCTCCGAGTATCGCGTCCGTGTGCTCTCCAACCGAAGGGATCGGTGCCATGACTGGCTCCGTGCCGTCCATGGTCGCCGGCGGCAGGAGGGCACGCAAGGGGCCGACCGGGGATCCCACCTCTCTCCACCGGTCGCGGGCTTCGAGCTGCGGGTGATCCGTAAAGTCCCGGACGGTCCTCATGCGAGCGTTGGCTATCTTCGCCCCTTCAAGGCGTTCTATGGCTTCCCCTGAGGGAAGTTTTCTAAGGTTGGTCTCGATCTCCTGGTACAAGGCATCCCCGTTTTCGACGCGCTTGATATTGCTGTCGAAGCGTTCATCGGCAGCCAGGATGGGTCGCCCGAGCACGTCTTCGCAGAACCTTTCCCACTCCCTCTCGTTCTGGAGGCCGAGAAAGATCACCTCCCCGTCGCCGCACTCAAAGGGACCGTATGGGGCGATGGCGGCGTGGCTCGCTCCAGTCCTCGGCGGTTCTTTGCCGCCGTAGAAGGTGAAGTAGGCGGGAAAACCCATCCACTCCCCCAGGGCCTCGAACAGCGATACTTCTATGGAGGCGCCCTCCCCTGTACGCTCGCGTCTCAAGAGCGCCGTCAAGATGCCGGAGTAGGCATACATACCGCAGGCGATGTCCGCGATGGAGATGCCGACCTTGGAGGGAACCTCGGGTGTGCCGGTGATGGAGACGAGCCCGGCCTCGCATTGCACCAGGAGATCGTAGGCCTTCTTGTCCCGGTACGGGCCGGAGGCGCCGTAGCCCGAAACGTCACACACGATGAGCCGGGGGTGCCTCTCCCGAAGGATCTCCGCGCCGAACCCGAGCCTCCCGGCCGCGCCTGGCGCCAAGTTCTGTATAAAGACGTCGGCCTTCTCGATGAGCCTACTCAGTATCTCCTTAGCACCTTCCTCCTTAAGGTTCAGCGTCAGAGACTCTTTAGAGCGGTTAAGCCAGACGAAGTGGCTGGCGAGCCCTTTGACCGTAGTGTCGTAGCCACGGGCAAAGTCCCCTACCTCCGGGCGCTCGACCTTTATCACTCGCGCGCCGAGGTCGGCGAGCTGACGCGTGGCGAACGGCGCGGCGACCGCCTGCTCTAAGGAGACGACCGTGATGCCTTCTAACGGCAGCATCCTAGAAGGACCTCGTCAATCCCAGAACATGCTCGCCGACGTAGGAGAGGATCAGGTTGGTCGAGATCGGGGCCACCTGAAAGAGGCGGGTCTCCCTGAACTTGCGCTCCACGTCGTACTCGGCATCGAAGCCGTAGCCGCCGAAGGTTTGCATCGCCGCGTTGGCGGCCTCCCAGGAGGCGCCGGCGGTCAAGAAGAGGGCCATGTTCGCCTCGGCGCCGCAGGACTGGTCATCGTCGAAAAGCTCGGCGGCCCGATAGCGCATCAGATCTGCGGCCTCCACGCTTATATGGGCCCGGGCGAGGGGGAACTGGATGCCCTGGTTCTGGCCGATCGGATGCCCGAAGACCACGCGTTCTTTGGCTCGCGCGGTCGCCCTGTCGATGAACCACCTGCCGTTGCCGACGCACTCGGCGGAGATCAGTATCCGCTCGGCGTTCATCCCGTCGATTATGTAGCGAAAGCCTTTCCCCTCCTCGCCGATCAGAGCGCTCGCCGGGACGCACAGGTTCTCGAAGACGAGCTCGTTGGTCTGGTTGTTGATCATCACCCGCCGGGGCTTTACCGTGAGCCCGTTACCGACAGCCTCGCGCAGGTCGACGAGGAAGACGGAGAGTCCTTCCGAGCGGCGCCCGACCTCGTCAAGCGGGGTGGTCCGGGCGAGCAGTACCATGAGGTCGGAGTGCTTTACGCGCGAGATGTAGATCTTGCGTCCGTTGATGATGTAGCGATCGTCGTCTCGAATGGCGGTCGTCCTCAAGGAGGTGGTATCCGTGCCGGCCTCGGGCTCGGTTACGCCGAAGGCCTGCAGCCTGAGCTCGCCGCTCGCGATCTTCGGGAGGTACTTCCTTTTCTGCTTCTCCGAGCCGTGCCTGAGCAGCGTGCCCATCACGTAGACCTGTGCATGCGCGGGCTGGGCGTTGCCACCGGAGCGGTTGATCTCCTCGAGGATGATCGTGGTCTCGGTCAAAGTCAGTCCCAGACCACCGTACTCTCGGGGGATGAACGCGCCGAGGTAGCCCCTCTTTGTCATCGCCTCTATAAAGGATTCCGGGTACTCCCTCTTCGCGTCGAGCTCGCGCCAGTAGGCGTCTGGAAAGTCCGCGCACGCCTCGCGGACCGCTTGACGCAGCTCCTTGTGCTCCTCGGGACGGCTCACGTCGACCTCCCCGGCAACAGATCTCGCACGTCGGTCTCCTCTTCGAGGCGCCGGATGCGGGCCACGATCCGGTCCATCTCCTCGCCGGTGGCTCCGCCACCGTAGGACGCCAGGTTCCGCGCCTTATCTTCTAGCTCCTTACGGCTCAGGGTGTTCCCGGGATCGCCCCTGGGCACCTCGACACGAGAGGTGAACCGTTCGCCCCCGGACGTCTCTATCTCCACCACCCCGATCCAACGCCGCGGGTAGGCCGCGTCCACTTCCTCGTCGAGGACCATCTCGACCTTCTCGCTGAAGGCCCGCAGCCCCGCGTCCTCGAGGGCCTCCTCGGTGAAGTCGTCTATCCTGGCGCTGCCTTTTTTCGCGATCAAGGCGAGCACGAAACCCATCGAGAATTTGGACTGGTGGATCGTGCACGGGTCGCTTACCGGCCCGAGCACGTCTATGGCCGCCGCGTGGACGCGGGCGCCAACGCTGGCGATGTCGTCGGCCGTGAGCCCGCGCTCCTCCATCCCTTGTAGCAGGGCGTCGGCCGCCGGATGGGTGTGGCGGCACGCGGCGTGGTACTTGAACGAGGTCTCGAGCACCGCCCATCTCTCTCCGAGCCCATCGACGAGCCCGTCGGGCTCGACGTCAGAGGACATGCCGGCGGCCATCCCCCTCTCTCCCTCCAGGATGCGTTCCGCGCCGGTGAAGCCGTCGCGGGCGAGGTAGGCGGAGAGGAGGCCGTCGGAGGCGGCTTTGGCGGTGTGGAGCTGCTTGGAGTCGGCGGCGTCGCGCAGGAACTCCCACAGCCCGGCCGCCTGGGTACCGGCCGAGCCGAGCGCGTGGAGCGTGGTGTCCTCGTCCGAGCCCAACAGGTGGGAGACGGCCGCGGCGGAGGCGAGCGTGCCCGCCGTACCGGTCGTGTGGAACACCCTGTAGTGGGTACGGCCCAGGTAGCTTCCTACCCTCACCCCCGCCTCGTAGCCGGCGACCGAGGCAGCGAGAAAATCGCTGCCCGAGGCGCCTGTCTGCTGGGCCGCGGCGAGCGCGGCCGGAAAGACCACGGTCGCCGGGTGGAAGACGGAGGCGTTGTGCAGGTCGTCTTGCTCGACGACGTGCGAGGCGGCGCCGTTGACGAGCGCGGCGAAGAGCGGCGTGGTGCGTCGGCGCGAGATCAGGACCTCGCTCGGCCCCTCGGAAGGGCCCATCTCGCTCGCACAACGGTTGAGGATGCGGACTGGCCGTTCTCTTCTGCCCGCGAGCGCGGAGCCAAACCAGTCCAGGAAGAGCTCCTTGGTCCGCTCCACGGCCTCGAGGGGCACATCTTCGTAGCGCAGCAGCGCCAGAAAGGAGGCGAGTTCTCGCGTCGTCGCGGTTCGGGTCACGCTCATGTCGCGTCTCCCAGAGTGGGCCTGGCTATCTCGGGGGCGTGGCCACGCCTGTAGACCATGAGGGTGCGCTTGAAGGTGATGACCGTCGTGCCGTCCTGGTTGTAGCCGGTCGTCTTGACTGTCACGATCCCGATGTTTGGACGGGATTCCGATTCCCTCTTCTCGAGCACCTCCGAACTCGAATAGATCGTGTCCCCCTCGAAGACGGGCGCGGGCAACCTCACCTCGTCCCACCCGAGGTTGGCGAAGACGTTCTGGGAGACGTCGGTGACGCTTTGACCGGTGACCAAGGCGAGGGTGAAGGTGGAGTCCACGAGCGGCTTTCCGAACTCGGTCTGCCCGGCGTAGTTGTGGTCGAAGTGGACGGGTGCCGTGTTCTGGGAGAGCAGGGTGAACCAGATGTTGTCCGTCGTGGTCACGGTGCGTCCCAGGGGGTGCTCGTAGATGTCACCAACCTCGAAGTCCTCGTAGAACCGGCCCCGCCAGCCTTCCTTTACTGCCATGAGATCGTTTGCTCCTCTTCCTGACTGCGACGTGAGGGATTCTGCTGCGCCGAACCTACAGAACACATGGGATACTACGGGGAAGGTACGCCCTGCTCGGCCCCGAGCGGCAGCGGTCGCGCCCCGAGCAACCCGCGGAACGCTTCGAGGGAGCCGAGCAGTTCTTCGGGACGGATCCCTTTGGTGATAAAGACGATCCGCGAGCGGTGGTTTTCGTCGGGCCAGCGGTCGAGGTGTTCGGGGGGATGTATGGTGTGCTGGACGCCGTTTACGACGACGGGTCCCCTCTCGCCGACGTCCAGGAGCCCCTTGACGCGCAACACGTCTTCGCCCCTGGCGTGGAGCAACATGCTGAGCCAGATTCCGAACGCCGTCCAGTCCACCGACCCTTCGAAGGTCAACGAGACGGAATGGGTTTCTCCGGCGTCGTGGGGCTCGCCGACGTAGACTTCTGGCAACGTGCGGTATCCCAAGCCGTCAGGACGGAACAATTCGTCCGCGTCCGTCTCGCCGAAGGCCGCTTCGAGGACGCGGACGGACGGATTGATCGCGCCGAGACGAGAGAGAAGGTCCCGCACTGAGTTCGGCTCCGCGAGGTCCGTCTTCGTTACGACTATCTTGTCCGCAGCTGCGACTTGCCTGACCGACTCCGGGTTGCGATCGAGATGCAGGTTGCCGTTGACCGCGTCGACCGTCGTCAGGACCAGGTCCACGGAGAAGTGGTGCTGCAGGAGGGGGTCGGCGAAGATGGTGTGCAGAATCGGGGCAGGGTCCGCGAGGCCGGTCGTCTCGACGACGACGCGGTCGAGGCGCGGTATCTCGCCCCGCTGATCGAGGTCCAACAGCTCCAGCAGCGCCTCGACGAGGTCCTCGCGGGTGGTGCAGCAGACGCACCCGCCCCCGAGCAGTACCGCGCGCTCGTCGACCCGCCGCAGCAGATGGTGATCCAAGCCCACCTCGCCGAACTCGTTGACGAGAACGGCCGTGTTGGACATGGAAGGCTCCGAGAGCACCCGGCCGAGCAAGGTGGTCTTGCCGCTGCCGAGGAACCCGGTCACGATCGTTATCGGCCGCGTAGCACGTTTGCCGGCCACGGACACCTACCCGCCGTCCGTCGCGGCGTACGCTGGCTCTTCGCCCAGCGCCTCCACCAAGCGGGGCTCCAGGGGATCGAGGGTCCGGCCCGCGAGCTTCTCCGCTGCGGGCCAGAGTGAACCTAGGTCCTGGACGATCTCCGACCGTCCTTTGCCGTCGCGGAGCACGTACTTGCTCCCGCCCCAGTCGTCGAGCTTGAGGCCGTAGTGGCGCAAGACCTCCCTGGTCAGTGCGACCCGGTGGGCCCGCTCGCGGCGCCGGTCCCGCTGGTGCTCGGTCGGGTCGGAGCCGGGCGCGGCCGCCCGCGCCCGGTCTTCGAGGTGCCGGTCGGTCCAGTGGACTTGAGCGACGAAATCCTGTCCGCAAAGCACACACATGGGAAAGCCCTTAAGACAAAGCTCGATTCACGGCTCGATCGGTCGTCCTAGGCTAGCTCGTCCTGGGAGTAAAGATCTCGGCCCCCGGGTCGTGGTTCGGCTCGGACCTCGGGTACCGCCGGACGAAGTCGTCGGCGATCTCCTCCATCGTCGTCCATCGTACGCCGTCGTGTCCGCTTATGTAGTCGATCAACCTTTCTAGCATCAGTAGGACCTGAGGTCGGCCCGAAACGTCCGGGTGGATGGTGAGGCAGTACGTCGCGTAGTCCATCTCCCTATAGACCCAGTCGAACTGATCCCGCCACATCTCCTCTATGTCCCGCGGGTTGACGAAGCCGTGGGTAGCGGGAGAGGTCTTTATGAACATCATCGGAGGTAGATCGTCGAGGTACCAGTTGCCGCCTATCTTGACGAGATCTATCTCCTCGCCGCGCTCAAGAGGCTTCATCCACTCGCCGGCAGGCTTTGAATAGTCGATCTTTGTCCAACTGTCGCCCACCCTGGCGTAGTAAGGGGTGAAGTCGCGGTGCTGGAGGCTATGGTCGTACTTGTAATCGTACTCGAGCAGGAGCTCGTTGGTCGTCGCCGACACCTCCCACCACGGCGCCACGTTGCCGACGGGTTTCCTGCCGCAGAGGTCTTCGATCAGGCCGATACTCTTCTCGAGTACGTCGCGCTCCTGCTGCGGGGTCATCGCCACCGGGTTCTCGTGGGAGTAGCCATGGCTGCCGATCTCGTGCCCGGCGTCCGCCACCATCTTGACCTGGTCCGGGAAAGTCTCGATTGAATGCCCCGGAATGAACCACGTCGTGCGCAGGTCGTACTTGTCGAACAGCTTGAGCAGACGCGGCGTCCCAACCTCGCCGGAGAACATGCCCCGCGAGATGTCGTCGGGCGAGTCCTCACCGCCGTAAGACCCGAGCCAACCGGCCACCGCATCGATGTCTATGCCTATCGAACAGAAGATGTCTTTGTCTGCCATAGATCCTACCTTCCTCTTTTGTCTGACCAAAGTAATTGTACAGGAATTCGTGAGCCCCGATCAAGGCGCCGCCGTGCGATCTCTGGTCGCCCGCCAACCGCGCGCACAGCGTAGAACGCGGTGCTGTACAATTGTCAGACAAATTGGGGAGGTTGGAAACTAACGCGTAAGGAGGAGTGGTGGAGCTTCCGCGGGTAACGGTTTTCTCGATGGGAGGGACGATCTCTTCGGTCGATTCCGGGGGCAAGGGCGTCGAGCCGACTTTGACCGGTGAGGCACTCGTTTCGGACGTACCCGAGATAGCCGAGGTCGCCGACGTGTCGGCGGTCTCGTTCCGCCAGGCGGCGTCGGGCGAGATCCTGGTCGAAGACCTCGTCGAGCTTGCGGCGGAGATCTCCGCCCGGATCGACGACGGCGCTGCGGGGGCAGTCGTCACGCAGGGCACCGACACCATAGAAGAGACCTCCTTCTGCCTGGACCTCCTGGTGGACCGTGAGGCGCCGGTCGTGGTGACGGGCGCGATGCGCAACCCGACGCTTCCCGGCGCCGATGGGCCGGCGAACCTGCTCGCGGCGATACGGGTCGCGGCGAGCGACGTGGCCAGAGGCCTTGGGACGGTGGTAGTCCTCAACGACGAGATCCACGCGGCGCGCTTCGTGCGCAAGACCCACACCTCGAACCCGGCGACCTTCCGTTCCGACCCGGTCGGTCCGTTGGGTTGGATCTCCGAGAACGTTCCGAGGGTCGTCGTGCGCCCGACAGGAGAACACAAGGTAACGCTCGCCGAGGGCGCGCAAGAAGACCGCCCCGTGGCGCTGTACCACGTCGCGCTCGGCGACGACGGGAGGCTGCTCTCCGAGATAGAAAAAGCAGGTTACGCCGGGCTAGTGGTGGAGGCGATGGGCGGCGGGCACGTACCCGCCCTCATGGTCGAGACGCTCGAAAACCTCGCGTCGAGGATGCCGGTCGTGCTCGCGTCCAGAACCGGAGGCGGAGAAGTCCTCCGCTCCACCTACGGGTTCATCGGCTCCGAGACTGATCTACTCGACCGCGGCCTGATATACGCCGGACCGCTCGACGGCCGCAAGGCCCGGCTACTCGTGACCCTGCTCCTGATGTCCGGCGCGTCGAAGGAGAAGATCAAAGAGACGTTCGACACCTGGCTCGAGGGCTAGAGACAACGTCGCCCGAGCAAACCAGACCGGTTCCCGCCGTACACCACCAGTATATTTGTTTGACAAATAGAAAGCCGGTGAACTATAGTGGCGGGCGCTGGCACATGGAGCTGGTAGGGAAGGTTTCCTTGGGTGGGAGCACACGCGGTCATTGGGGCGTGGTACACGCCCTCGTCGGGACGGCGAAGCATGGTGTTCGACGAGGCGTGGCTCGCGCAGAAGCGAGAAAGCATGGCGAGAAGCCCGTCGGGACCGCCCTTGACCTCCCTTCATCTCCGGCAACGACGATGAGGAGGTTGGGATGCAGAGGGTGGTAGATCTCTCGCTCGCCATGACGGACAACATGCCCGCCCACAAGCTCTTCCAGAGCCCGGTCATCTTGCCGGCCCTGACGCACGAGCAGACCAAAGACTTCGGTCTGGGTGTTCCGGAGGACAGGATGACCTTCGCGACCAACTACCTCGGAATGCTCGACCACGTCGGGACCCACGTTGACGCCTTCTATCACACCAACCCCGACGGGGACTCCGTGGACGAGATGCCCCTCGAGATGTTCTTCGGCAAGGCGGTGTGCTTTGACCTGACGCACATACCGGACCTCGGCGAGATCGGCGTCGAGGATCTCGAAGCGGCAGAGGAGGAAAGCGGCGTAAGGGTCGACGGTCACATAGTCCTTCTGAACACTGGATTGCACAAGCGCCACTACCCAAACCCGGAGGTAGTGAGGAGCAATCCCGGCCTTACCGCCAAGGCGACCCACTGGCTCGCCGACCGTGGCTCGAAGGCCCACGGCGTCGAGGGGCCGTCCACGGACGTGCCGAGCGACGACCTGTTCCCGAGCCATCGGGTTTGCCGGGACCGCGGGATCTTCCACTGGGAGTGGCTCGTCGGTCTCGAAGAGCTCGTGGGCAAGGGCGAGTTTACCTTCTACGGGGCACCCCTCCTCGTAAAGGGCGGCAGCGGCTCGCCCGTCCGGGCCTTCGCCGTTCTCGACGAGTAAGCCGGCGGAAGCGTCTCGTGACGGGTTACGGCACCTACGCCACCGCGCAGGAGATACGAGACCGCATCGTGCGCAAAGAGGTCTCGGCGGCCGAGATTATGGCCGAAACCCTCTCCCGGATGGAGGGGCTCGAGCCCACGCTGAACGCCTTCGTCACGTCGACGCCCGAGCGGGCCATGCAGGATGCAAGGAACGCGGACCGGTTGCTGGGCGAGGGGGGCGAGCCTGGGGCGCTTCACGGCGTCCCGATCTCGGTGAAGGACCTCATCAACGTTGGCGGGGTCAGGACGACGTTCGGCTCCCTTACCATGGCGGACAACGTCGCCCCAGACGACGCGCCCTCGGTCGAGCGAGCCCGCGCGGCGGGGGCGTGCGTAGTCGGCAAGACCACCACCACCGAGTTCGGGTGCAAGGCGGGCGGCGGCGACAGCCCGCTCTCGGGCATCACCCGCAACGCCTGGGACCCGTCGAAGACCACCGGGGGCTCTAGCGCCGGGGCCGCTACCTCCGTAGCGGCCGGGCTGACGCCCTTCGCGCTGGGCACCGACGGGGGCGGCTCGATCCGCATACCGTCCTCGCTGTGCGGCGTCTTCGGCATAAAGGCGCAGTTCGGCCGCGTGCCGGTCTTCCCGACGAGCGCCACCCCGACGCTCGGGCACGTTGGACCGATCTCGCGGACCGTGCGCGACGCGGCGTTGTTGCTCGGCGTCATCTCCGGCTTCGACGCCCGCGACCCGGCGAGCGTTTCCGAACCCGTCCCGGACTACCTCGCGGCCTGCGAGGCGCCGGTAGGCGGGATGCAGGTCGCCTGGAGCCCGACGCTCGGCTACGCGAGGCCTACCCCCGAGGTGCTGGAGATCACCGAGGAGGCCGTCCGAACCATCGAGGATATGGGCTGCTCGGTGGATCTCGTGGAGGAGGTGATGGAGGACCCCGTAGAATTGTGGAGCGCCGAGTTCTACGCGGGCGCCGGGACCAGGCTCAAGGACGCGCTGCGAGACTCGCGCGAGCTCCTGGACCCGGCGGTGGCCGGCGTCCTGGACGGCGCCCTGGAGGCAACCGTCGTCGACTACTACGAGAAGGTCTTCGCCAGGTACGGTTTGCGGGAGGAGGTGCGCCGGTTCTTCGAGCGGTATGACCTTCTACTCACGCCGACCCTACCGGTTTCGGCGTTCGGGGCCGGCGTGAACGTCCCGCCGGAGCTGCCGGAACGCAATGTCGTCTCGTGGGTCTACTACACCTACCCGTTCAACCTGACCGGCAACCCGGCTGCGTCCATCCCCTGCGGATTCACCGCCGAAGGCCTGCCCGTGGGATTGCAGGCGGTCGCGGCGACGAACCGCGAGGCAGACCTGCTGCGCCTGGGCGCGGCCTTCGAGGCGGCGCGGCCCTGGGCGAACGGTTACCCCGAACCGCGGGTCTCAGGGCCGTCCGGTGGGTTATTGTGACGAGACCAGTAGCAAGAAGGGAGTACGAAGATGGCCGTCGAGGCGTTGAGCATAGACCGGGAGCGGAGCGCGGCGCGGATCGAACGCGACATAGAGACGCTGGCCGGACCCGACTACACGCGCTCCGAAGAGGCGATCCGGCGCTACGCCTACACGCCCGAGTATCGCAACACCCTCGACTACTTTATCGGGGAACTGCAAGCTCTGGGCTTCGAGCACTACGAGGACCCGGTGGGCACGCTCGTCGCCCGCAATCGCCCCAAGGGGGAGAAGGTGTTCGGCGTCGGCTCGCACTGCGACTCGAACCGCAACGGTGGCAAGTACGACGGCACGATGGGCGTCGTCACCGCGCTCGAGATCTGCCGCCTCAACGAAGAGATGGGCCTCGACCTCCCACTCCAGCTCGTCTCCTTCCTGGAGGAGGAGGGCTCGGGCTTCGGCCAGATGCTCCTGGGGAGCCGCATCATCGCCCAGCGGGTGACCGAGGAGGAGCTGCGCGAGAAGTTTAGTGCCGTAGACGACGGGAGAAGCTTCTGGGAGCACGCCGAGGAGACCGGACACGAGCCGGGACGCTGGCAGGACTCGGTCCGCATCCTCGACGACCTCGTCGGCTGGATCGAACTCCACATCGAGCAGGCGCGCGTGCTCCAAGACACGGGCAACCGCATCGGGGTGGTGGGCGCGATTGCGGGCTACGTTCACGCCGACGTCACGGTGCATGGGCGCGGCGACCATGCCGGGGCGACGCCCATGGACTTCCGCCAGGACGCCGGCATCGTGATGGCCGAGTGCATGCTCGAGCTGGAACGCCTCGCCAAAGAAGCCGGGAAGGGAACGGTCGGGACGGTCGGGGAGATAGAGCTTCGTCCCAACCTCATAAACGCCGTGCCCGGGCAGGCGAAGTTCTCACTGGACATCAGGGGCGTGGACGAGGAGGGTTTCCGCGGCGTGGCGCGCGATATCGCCGCCTTCGCGAAAGAAGCCGCCGAGAGGCGCGGCATGAGCGCCGAGTACGCGCAGCGCCAGACCCTGCCGGCAACTCCGCTCGACGAGGGGGTGGTGGCCGCACTGGAAGATGCTGCGGAGGCAAGCGGCGAGCCGTACATGGCGATGCACTCGGGCGCGGCCCACGACACCATGAGCATCGCCGACCGGGTGGCGAGCGCGATGGTCTTCGTTCCGTGCAAAGACGGCATCAGCCACTCGCCGAAGGAGGATGCCGACCCTGCGGACGCCGCCCTGGGCGCCGAGGTCATGCTCAACGCCGTAAAGACGTTCGTCGCCGACAGAGGTTAGGACGAGTCCCTGGTCGGGGTCTTCGGGAATGAGGCAGCCCGGGGTAGGGACGCGAGAAAGGAGAACAAGATATGTCAGTGCTCATCAGGGGCGGACGCATCGTCACCGCCACCGACGACTACATCGGGGACGTGTTCATCGAGGAGGAGAGGGTTTCGCTCATCGGGGAGTCGCTCGACGTGCGGGCGGACAAGGTCATCGACGCGGGTGGCAAGTACGTCATCCCGGGCGCGATCGACCCGCACACCCACATGGAGATGCCCTTCGGCGGGACGGTCTCCTGCGACGACTTTACCTCGGGGACGATCTCGGCCGCCTTCGGGGGTACGACGAGCCACGTAGACTTTTGTCTCCAGGAGCCGGGCCAGAGCCTCCCGGACGCCCTCGCGACGTGGCACGAGAAGATCGAACGCGCCAAGCCGGTGATCGACGTCGGCTTCCACCTCGCGGTCACCGACCTCCAAGAAGGCGGGACGCTCGAGGATCTGGCCAAGGCGCCGGACGAGGGGGTTACGAGCTACAAGCTCTTCATGGCCTACAAGGGCGCGATCATGGTCGACGACGAGACCCTCTTCAAGACCATGCAGGTCGCCTCGGAGACGGGGGCGCTCGTGATGGTGCACGCCGAGAACGGCGACGCCATCGACGTCCTCGTCAAGAAGGCGCTCGCCGAGGGTAAGACCGAGCCGAAGTGGCACGCCGCCACGCGCCCGCCGATCACGGAGGGCGAGGCGACGAACCGGGCCATACAGCTCGCCCGCATCGCCGGCTGCCCGCTCTACGTCGTCCACGTCTCCTGCAAGGAGGCCATAGACCCC
>JBKPOM010000018.1:0-39544 GCA_046733115.1 Actinomycetota bacterium
CGCACTCCCTTTCGTCCGCCCTGGATGGGGTTTCGCAGTGGATGTTTGTGGGGTTCGTGGTGTGCCTGATCTGGTCCCAGATCTATCGTTACCGTAGGGCCTCTTCTGAGTCGCAACGTCGGCAGACCAGGTGGGTCGTCCTCGGCACGACCTTGGCAACTGCGGGAAGCTTCCCCTTCCAGCTGCCGTTGGACTTCTCCCTAATCGGTGGAGACACGCCTTTCGTTGCGCTCGTCCTCAAGGTGGGCTTTTCGTTATCGCTCCTGCTCATCCCACTGTCCATCGGCGTAGCCGTAGTACGGTCGCATCTCTTCGACATAGACGTTGTCATAAACCGCACCCTCGTCTACGGCTCGCTCACGGCCACGCTCCTCGCGCTCTACTTCGGCCTCATCGTCGTGTTGCAGAGCGTCTTCGTCGTCCTTAACGGCGAGAGGTCCACCCTCGCGGTCGTGGCCTCGACCCTTATGATCGCGGCGCTTTTCACTCCTTTCAGGCACCGCATCCAATCCTTTATCGACCGGCGCTTCTACCGCAAGAAATACGACGCGAGAAAGACGCTCGAAGGCTTCTCGGCGAAGCTTCGGGACGAGACGGATCTCGATGCCTTGAGCGAAGATCTGGTGGTAGCGGTGAGGGAGACGGTGCAGCCTGCCCACGTCTCTTTGTGGCTACGCCCTCGTGCGGGGTCCAACCGAAGCGTGCAAGAATGGTTGGGATGAGCACGAGCACTTCGCCGTCAGCCGCCACCCCACGTCCTCGCTGGCTTCCGTATGCCCGCGTGGCTTGGGTGGCGGTAGCCGTCGTCGCGCTCGGGAGGTTCGTAACCAGCGTTCCCCTTCGCTACGCCCAGCTTGCGCACCCTACAGCGGGCGTGCGGGGCGCCCTCGCTGAGATGAGACTTTCCCCAGGCGGATACGCCCTCTACAACGTCGTCCTCGACGCCGCCTTCGTCTCGATCTGCGCAGCGCTCGCCGTCGTGATCTTCTGGCGACGTTCCAACGACCCCGTGGCGCTGCTGGTCGCCACGATGCTGGTGGTCTGGGGACCGCTGAACGGGCTGCTCGTCCTGACCCCAGGCGCGGCGATAGGGGAGATGGGCCCCCTCCTGGAGCTGACGCTCGACAGGGTACCCGCGTTCATCGGCTACGCGGCGTGGATGCTATTCTTCTACCTCTTCCCCAGCGGGCGCTTCGTGCCACGCTGGACGCGCTGGGCGGCGCTCTGCTGGTTCCTCTTTTTGGGTTCTTGGAACTTTACGCCCTTCGGCCCGCCTACCTGGCCGCTTCCGCTCTTCAACGTATGCATTCTCGTGCTGTGGGGCAGCTTCCCGGTGGCGCAACTCTACCGCTACGCGCGGGTCTCCGACCCGATCCAACGCCAGCAGACCAAGTGGGTGGTGTACGGGGTTGCCGTGGCGGTGGCAGGCGTCCTCGCCACCATATTCACCGTCGGGGCGGCCGTGGATCTTCGCCCCGAAGAGGTGGGCAAGAGAATGCTTAGCATGTTACTCATGGACGCGTTCATGCTGGCGCTCCCCATTTCTATAGGCATCGCGGTACTGCGCTCGCGCCTGTTCGACATAGACGTGGTCATAAACCGTACCCTCGTCTACGGTGCGCTCACGGTCATGCTCACTCTGGTGTACCTGGGAGGCGTGGCCACGACCCAGGCCCTCTTCCTGGCTCTCACGGGAGAGCAGAAGCTGCCGCAGCTGGCCGTCGTGGTCTCCACGCTCGCGATCGCCGCGCTGTTCAACCCCCTCAGGCGGCGTGTTCAGGCGTTCATAGACAGGCGCTTCTATCGCAGCAAGTACGACGCCAGAAAGACGCTCGATGCCTTCACCACCCGGTTGCGCGACGAAACGGACCTGGACACCCTTAGCGACGACGTGGTCGCGGTGGTCAGAGAGACGATGCAACCGGCACACGCCTCGCTGTGGTTGCGCCCCCGTGCCGGGGATAACCACGGCACGGAAGAACGGGCCGGATGAGACGGCGTGCCGTCACATGGTTGGCGTGGTCGCTGGTGGCGCTATCCGTGGCGCTGCTTGTGGTCGGGATCTCGCTGGCCCGTATGACGAGGTACACCGCTCCCGAGATTCCCTACGGGAGTGAGGCAGACCCTGGCAGCGTGGTCAGTAGCCTGGTCACGCTGCTAACCTTCTCGGTTGTAGGCGCCATCGTCGCCTCCCGCCATCCCCGCAACGCCATCGGTTGGATCTTCTGCGGCGTGAGCCTGATAGTAGGCTTCAACAGCCTCGCAGGGGGCTACGCCGAGTACTGGCTCGCCGGCGGTTCCGGCCCAGGAAGCCTCACCGAGACGGCAGCGTGGTTCTCGTCGTGGTCGTGGAGCCTCCTGGTGTACATCCCCACGAGTTTCCTGCTGCTCTTGTTCCCCGACGGTCTGCTGCCTTCGCCCCGTTGGCGGCCCGTGGCTTGGTGCGCGGCGCTCGGAATCGCGGGCTTCGTCGCAGGCTATGCGCTGGAGGCCTGACCGCTCGGGGACTTCCCGCGCATCGTAAACCCCTACGGTGTCGACAGCCCCATCATGATGATGGTGGGGGTTGCAGGTGCCATCTTGGCCGCGGTCTCCATGGTTGCGTCTGCCGTCTCACTCATCGTTAGGATGCGCCGCGCGGGGAGAGTAGAGCGCCAGCAGATCAAATGGCTCGCGTACGGAGGTGCGGTGGTTGTGGGCACCATCTTTGTGGCCGGCGGTATCGCCATCTGGAAAGAGGCGATCGGTATCGTGGGTATCAACGTCGCCTTGCTCGGGTTGCCGGTCTTCACGGGCATAGCGATCGTGAGGTACCGCCTCTACGACATAGACATCATCATCAACCGTACCCTCGTCTACGGTTCGCTCACCGCCACTCTCGCGCTGGTCTACTTCGGTGGCGTGGTTACGATCCAAACGCTCTTTCGAGCCCTGACCAGCCAGGAGCGGCTTCCCCAACTTGCCGTCGTGGTCTCCACGCTCGCGATCGCCGCGCTGTTCGACCCCCTGAGGCGCCGCATCCAATCCTTCATAGATCGCCGCTTCTACCGAAGCAAGTACGACGCTGCCAAGACGCTCGACACGTTTTCCGCCCGGTTGCGCGACGAGACGGACCTGGGCACCCTCAGCGACGACCTGCTCGTGGTAGTCAAGGAGACGATGCAACCCGAGCACGTCTCGTTATGGCTGCGTCCCGAGGCATCTCCTAAAGGCCACAGGCAATACGAGTGATCTATAGCGCCATGATTCTCTGCCAATCGCGCATCCCCCTACGAGCGAAAACAAGCTGACAAGCCGAAGTGCTGACCGGCTGCCATGCTGAAACGCTTGCGCCTGCCAGCATCATTGCACGTTTATAGCAACCTTGCTATAAGGTAATGAGAGCTTGGGCGCAGTGAGGGAAAGGAAGGTTATGGCGACGGTTGTAGGGGTACCCAAGGAGATCAAGGACATGGAGGGCCGCGTCTCGATGCAGCCCGACGGGGTTGCCGAGCTGGTGCATCACGGCCAAGAGGTGGTGGTCCAGGCCGGTGCCGGCGATGGCGCCGGATTTTCGGATGAGGAGTACGAGGAAGCAGGCGCACGGCTCGTCGACGGACCCGACGAGGTGTTCGAGGCCGCGGACCTGATCGTTAAGGTCAAGGAGCCAGTCCCCGAGGAGTACGACCGCTTCAAGGAGGGCCAGCAGCTCTTCACGTACCTGCACCTCGCGGCCGACAAGGGCCTCACGGAGTTTTTGATGGAACGCAAGATCAACTCCATCGCCTACGAGACGGTAGAGACGCCCGATGGCCTTCTGCCGCTCCTCACACCCATGAGCGAGGTCGCCGGCAGGATGGCCGTACAGGCTGCGGCGCACCACCTGGAGAGTCCGCAGGGCGGGGCCGGGCTCCTGCTCGGGGGCGTGCCGGGTACGCCGGCGGCGAAGGTCACGATCATCGGCGGCGGCGTGGTCGGCACCGAGGCAGCGAAGATAGCCCTGGGCATGCGGGCGCTCGTGAGCGTGCTCGACATCAGCGCCAAGCGGCTCGCCTACCTCTCCGACATCTTCGAGGGAAGGGCCGACCTCGTCATACCCAACCGCGCCAGGACCGCCGCCTACGTCAGGCAAGCCGACGTGGTCATAGGGGCCGTGCTCGTGCACGGGGCCAAGGCGCCCAAGCTCGTCTCGCGCGAGATGGTCGCCAGCATGCGCCCCGGAAGCGTGGTCGCCGACGTCGCAATCGACCAGGGCGGGTGCATTGAGACCGCGAGGCCGACCACGCACTCAGATCCCACCTACGTCGAGGAGGGCGTCGTCCACTACTGCGTCGCCAACATACCAGGGGCCGTGGCCAGGACTTCGACGCTCGCTTTGACCAGCGCGACGCTGCCGTACCTGATCCGTATAGCCGACAAGGGCATCGAAGGCGCCGCGGCCGAGGACGAGGAGCTCGCGAAGGGTCTCAGTACACTCCGCGGGGACCTCGTCTCCGAGCCGGTCGCCGAGGCCCACGACCTCGCCTACACCGATCCGAGCAAGATACTCGGGTAAAAGCATCCACCGGCCGGGCGGCCCTTGATCCACTTCTCCCCCGAAGAGTTGGCCGCCCGTCGCGAGGTCGCGTCCGGCGGGCTGGTCGGGCGCGGCCTCGACGGTTTGCTCGCGTTCCATCGGGAGTCGATGTACTAGAAAGCTTCTCTCCGCGCGGCCCTGGAGTTGATCGTGGTTTAGCGGGGTTTCCATGCGGGAAACAGTCGGGAACCATGCTGTTGTAAGGTAGCGTGCATAACGTGTAAGCTGCACGCGGAGGGAATGGGCGTAGGGAAGGAGAAACATGGCTGAAGCGGGGACGGAGAGGAGCGGCGGTTCCGGGCCGGAAGGCCACCTGCGACCCGGCCTCAAGAGACGGCACATGACCATGATCTCGATCGGCGGGGTCATCGGAGCCGGGTTGTTCGTCGGGAGCGGGGCGATCCTTAACGAAGCCGGTCCGGCGACTGTACTTACCTACTTGCTGACGGGCGTCATCCTCGTTCTCATCATGCGCATGCTCGGTGAGATGGCGGTGGCGCAGCCTTCGGTCGGCTCGTTCTCCGATTACGGCAGGATGGCGCTGGGCAACTGGGCCGGTTTCTCTATCGGTTGGCTCTACTGGTACTTCTGGGTGATCGTCGTCGGGGTCGAGGCGGTCGCGGGGGCCGGCATCATAAACAAGTTCTTGCCGGGTATACCGCCCTGGGTTCTGTGCCTGATCCTGATCATGGCGCTCACCGCCACCAACCTCTATTCGGTGGGCTCCTACGGCGAGTTCGAGTTCTGGTTCGCCGGCATAAAGGTCGTGGCGATCATCGCCTTCATAATCCTGGCCGCGCTGTTCGTGATCGGGTTGTGGCCAGGCGGGGGCCAGGGCAACGTCGCGCCGCTTTACCACAATGGCGGCTTCTTCCCGAACGGCCCTCTGGCGATGTTCGCTGGTATCGCCACCGTGATCTTCTCGTTCGTCGGGGCCGAGGTCGTGACCATCGCGGCCGCCGAGTCCAACGAGCCTGAGGAGGGCGTAGCCCGGGCGACCAACGCGGTCATCTGGAGGGTCCTGCTCTTCTACGTGGTCTCGCTCTTCTTCGTCGTGTCGATCGTGCCGTGGAACAGCGAATTCACCGCAGGGACGATAACCAGCCCCTTCGCCGTCGCGCTGCAGAAGATGGGCATACCCGGCGCGGCCACGGTGATGAACCTCGTGGTTTTGACGGCCGTTCTCTCCGTGCTCAACTCCAGCCTCTACATCACCTCCAGGATGCTCTTCGCCCTGACAAGGCACAACGACGCGCCGCAGTTCTTCCTGCGCACCACCAGTCGCGGCGTGCCGATATGGGCGATCCTCGCCGGTACCATAGTCGGGTACGTTGCCGTCCTGATCTCTTACTTCTTCCCCGAGGAGGTCTTCGCGTGGCTGGTCAACGCCTCGGGGGCGATTGCGCTCTTCGTCTACTTGCTGGTCGCGATCTCGGAGCTCGTGATGCGCCGACGCCTCGAGCGAGAGGCTCCGGAGAGGCTCCGGTTGAAGATGTGGCTCTACCCGTGGCTCACGTACCTCTCGATAGTCGTCATCGCGGGTGTGCTCATCGCGATGGCCTTTATCTCCGGACTGCGTCCGCTGCTCTTGGCGAGCGTGGTTAGTGCCATCGTCATCGTCATAGCGTACTTCGTCCGCCGCGCGTTCGGGCTGCAGGAGAGCGATCCCTCCGAGCCGATCAGAGAGCACGAAGCGGAGCCGACCCCACAGACCGAGTGAGAGCGACTTGACCCGCTACGAACCGGCCGACTCGTTCGAGACGCCGCGCTTCTCCGGCGTCCGCACCTTCATGCGCCTGCCCGCCACGCAGGACCTTGAGAACGCGGACGCCGCGATAGTGGGCGCGCCCTTCGACACGGGCGCCACCTTCAGGGCCGGGGCACGCTTCGGTCCGGAGGGCATTCGCAGCGCCTCGGCCCTCCTCAGACGCTACAACCCGAGCCTGGATGTGGCGATCTTCGACCACCTCTCCGTGATCGACTACGGCGACGTCCCCGTCGTCCCCGGTTACATCGAAGAAAGCTACCGGCGCATAGAGGAGGGCCTCGAGCCCATCCACAGCGCCGGCGTGACCCCGATAGTCCTCGGCGGCGACCACTCCATAGCGTTGCCTGAGCTGAGGGCCGCCGCCGCGGTCCACGGCCCGCTCGCGCTCGTGCAGTTCGACTCCCACCCAGACACCTGGGACGCCTACTTCGGCCAGAAGCACACGCACGGGACGCCTTTCAGGCGGGCCGTGGAGGAAGGTTTGCTCGAGCCCTCGTGCTCCATCCAGGTCGGGATGCGGGGTTCGATTTACGACAAAAACGATTGGGACGACGCACGCAAGATGGGCTTCGACCTCGTCCCCACCGACGAGGTACGCAAACTCGGGATACCCAACGTCATGGACCGTATCCGCGAGCGGGTCGGTGATGCCAAAGCGTACGTCTCCTTCGATGTGGACTTCGTCGACCCCGCGTTCGCGCCGGGGACGGGCACGCCGGAGATAGGGGGCTTCACCAGCCGCGAAGCCCAGGAGTTCGTCAGAGGCCTCGCCGGCATCGAGATCGTCGGCTGCGACGCCGTGGAAGTGTATCCGTCGTATGACCCGGCCCAGATCACGGCGCTCCTGGCGGCAAACATCGCCCACGATTTTCTCAGCCTGATCGCGCTTCTCAAAAAGGCGTCGGGAGCGTAACCGACCTCGCCGGGGGGTATCGCGTGGCGGGTGATGGCGGGTATACTGGAACGGATCAGGCCGACAGGAAGAGGTGGCGAGATGCTTGAGTCCACGAGGATCAAAACCGAGATACCGGGTCCGAAGAGCCGGGAGTTGATGGAGCGGCGGTACAAGGCGGTCTCTTCCGGGGTTGGGATTGCGACGCCGATGTTCGCCAAGGAGGCGAAGGGTGCCCTGCTCACCGACGTCGACGGCAACACGTTTATAGACTTCGGCGGCGGCATCGGCGTATTGAATGTGGGGCACACGGACTCGCGGGTGGTCGAGGCGGTCAAGGAGCAGGTCGAGAGCCTCACCCACACCTGCTTCTACGTCACGGAGTACGAGGGCTATCTGGAGCTGGCCGAGAAGCTGAACGCGCTGGTGCCCGGCGACACGGAGAAGCGCTCCTTCTTCGTCAACTCCGGGGCCGAAGCGGTCGAGAACGCGGCCAAGATCGCACGCTACTACACGGGCCGCCCGGCGGTTATAGCCTTCGAGAGCTCCTTCCACGGCCGCACGATGTTCGCGATGAGCCTCACGGGCAAGACCGACCCTTACAAAAAGGGCTTCGGGCCTTTCGTCCCCGAAGTCTACAGGGTGCCTTCGCCCTACGCGTACCGCTGTCCCGTTGGCAGCGATTGCTCCGGCGGCTGCCAGGGCGACTGCTTCGCGACCATCGAGCGGGCGTTCGTGAGCACGGTGCACCCGAGCAGCGTCGCCGCGATAATCGTCGAGCCGGTGATCGGTGAGGGCGGCTTCATACCGTTCCCCGACTTCTACCTGAGAAGATTGCGCGAGCTGTGCGACGAGCACGGCATCGTGCTGATAGTGGACGAGGTCCAGACTGGTTTCGGCAGGACGGGCAAGATGTTCGCCATCGAGTACTCGGGGGTCGACCCGGACATCATGACGACGGCCAAGAGCCTGGGCGGTGGTCTGCCCATAGCCGGCGTCACGGGGAAGGCGGAGATCATGGACTCCGTCCACGTCGGCGGCCTCGGCACCACCTACGGCGGCAATCCAATAGCCTGCGCCGCCGCCCTCGCCGTGCTAGAGACCTACGAAGAGGACGACCTCCTCGCGCGCGCCAACGCTCTGGGCGACCGCGCCATGGGCGCGATGCGCGAGATCCAGGAGCGCCACCCCGACTTCGTCGGCGACGTACGCGGCAAGGGCCCGATGGCCGCCGTGGAGTTCGTCAAGGACGCCACGAGCAAAACACCGGACAAGGAGCGGACCCAGAGGGTGATCGAAGCCGCCCTCCAGCAGGGACTCCTGCTCCTCAGCGCCGGTCAGTACGGTAACTGCATCCGCACCCTGATGCCCTTCGTCATTACCGACGAGGAACTGGAGGAAGGCCTGGCCGTTCTCGGTCGCGCCGTAGACTCTGCGGCTTAGAGCAAAAAGTCTTCAGGAAAAGTTCAGCCGAGGACTTCGTCCACGGTTGGAGTCAGGCCGGGGAGTAGGGCGGGCTGCAGCGTCTGATTACGGCGTTTGTGCTCTACGTAGCGGTAGCGGTCCGCGGAGGGGTCGGTGTAGCGCTCGATGGTTTCGGCGGGGAGGTTGACGATCCAGACCTCACCGATGCCGGCACGCGTAGAGCGGCAGCTTAGTGTTGCGGTCGTAGGCGAGGGTGGTGTCGGAGACCTCGATGAGGAGTAGCACGTCTTCGGGAAAGGGGAGCGATTCCGTGTAGTCGCGAGGGCGGATCACCGTGAGGTCGGGTTGCGGCTCGGTGTGCTCGTTCAGCCCCACCGGGTTCTGGACGCTGACGACTGCCTCGTCGCCCACGCCCATGACCAGCAGCCGGTTAGCCTGTTGACGCACGAGAAGTGGCGCGTACCGATGGCGGCCATCTCGACTATCTCGCCCTCGATGAGCTCGACCCTGTCATCCTCGTGCAGGATGCCGGCCTCGCCCATGCGGTGGTAGTCGTGGACGGTGAAGCGCCAGCGAGTGACCTGCTGCATGCTCGTCTCCACGGAGCTGACCTCCGACCTCTCGCGCGTCTCATAGAGCAGTATACTCGGCCCTACGACGAAACCTTTGGCCGATTTCTCCGGGTAATCCACGGGGCATCAGAGCGGTCTACCCGGGCCTTGCGTGTGCTCAGGTGCGTGGAGGGGCGATAGCGGGGGCGGCGGCGACCGCGACGAGGGCGGCCAGCGCCACTTTTATCAGGTCGAAGGCTATGAACGGCAGAACGCCTGTGGCTATGGCCTGTGTGGGGGAAAAGCCGGAGACCACGGCCAACCAGGTGGTTCCGAAGACGTAGATGACGGCGAGGCCGGCGCATCCCCAGAGGAAGCTGGCCAGCAGCGCCCGGCCGCGGGAGGCCGTCGCGACGATGTGGGCGGCGATGCCGGCCACCGCTGCGGCTATAGGGTAGGAGATCAGGTACCCCCCCGTCGGCCCGAAGACGTGGCCAAGGCCGCCCGTGAAGTTGCTGAAGACGGGCACGCCGAGCGCGCCAACGAGAACGTAGATCGCCTGGGCGAGCGCCCCGACGCGCACCCCGAGCAGTAGCCCACACAGGATGACGGCCAGAACCTGCAGGGTAAAAGGGACGGGGGAGAGCGGGATCGCGATCTGGGCCGCCACCGCGGTGACCGCCGCCATCAACGCCGCACGGGTTATGGTGGATGCCTTCAACGCCAACCTTTCCGCTAATCTGAACCATGGTGTACGACCGGCCGTTGCTCCGGACCCCTTTTACCACCGTTCGCCTCACGTTTCCGGCGCCATAAGCTATCCAACCGCGGGCGTTTGGTCTTTCGTGCCTTCGGGTAAAGAGAAAACAACGAACGTTCCCGGGTAGAGGAGGAGCAGGTGGTCTTAGGCGGATCAAGCGGCAAGCAGGACAAAGACGAAGCCACCAAGGACAGGGCCAAGGGTCGCATTAAAGAAGCGGCCGGCTCCCTGACCGGCGATAAAGACACGAAGTCCGAAGGCCGCGCGGATCAGCGCCGCGGAAACTTCAAGGAGAAGAAGGGCAACCTGAAAGACTTGCTGAAGTAGGTATCAGGCTACAGGCATCAGGTAACGGAAGTCGATAGATAGGTAGTCGAAAGGGCCGAGGGTCATTCCCCGGGCCTTTCTGTTGTCAGCCGCGCTTGTGTCCGTGCCGACCCGGTGCGTTCACAACCCCCTGGCGGCTGAAACCTGTGGCCTGAAGCCTACGCGGAAGCGGCCTTGAGCTTGCGGTCAAACTGCTCGATGAGGGTCTCGCGGTTCTTGTTGCGCTTCTCGTACTCGCGGACCTTCCTGAGCTCCTCGATGGAGAGGCCGTTCAGCCTCTTGGAGATCTCATCGACCGTCAACTCGTCGTAGCCGGCGATCGGGAAGGTGACGTTGTCGACCTCGCTCTCGACGAGACGCAGGCCCTGCCTGTAATAGGCGAGCGGCGCGTACAGCAGATCCGATCCGTGTAGGACTCGACCCACTCGCCAACGAGCGTCCGGTAAGCGTCACGCTGCGCCTCGGCCCTCTCGACGAGCTCCCCGACAATGCTCCGGTTGCTCTCGGCCTGGTGCCGGAGCTCACGCGCCGCGTCGTCGAGCAAGCCCTGCGCAAACCGCACGTTGCGCTCCTGCTGCGCCACCACGTGGTCCACAACCATCTTGTAGGAGTCGGCGCTCGTCTTCATCAGCCGCTCCGCCGTCCCGTTGCTGCGCTTGAAAGTGTCCATACAAACCTCCTCTTTACTGCTCCTATGTATGTGCGGTATACACATATATTCAGTACCGTCAAGGATTGTGTGGGGAGTGGGGCGCTCGCTGCGCTTAGGAAGTGGGAAGTAGGGAAAGGTGCCGCTACCGTTCGCGGATACTTCGGAGCCGTTCCCCGGATCGTTTATCGTGGTGTTGTCGGTGCTTTGACCTTTACACCCGGATCCACGGACCTTAATATAATCATCTGGCGGGCGATCTAGGCGCGGACGGGTGGTATGACCGTGGTGCGCGATGGAGATCGCGGCGGAGTTGTAACGGAGTTTTGGTTCAAACGTTACCGCCTTGTAATCTTCATTCTGTACGCTTCCTAGGTACGGTGTCTTATGTGGACGGCGAGAGGTGATGTGATGCGTTCGAGAAATCTGGTGCTGATAGTGGCGGTCCTGGCGATGGTCGTAGCTCTCGCTGCCTGCTCGTCCGCGGGCCAGTCCTCCGGGGACCAGGGGCAGGTGCCGCAGAAGAAAGCCACGCAGAAGAAAGTCACGCAGGAGCAGCCGAAGAAGAAGGAAACGGCCGAGAAGCAGGAGCCTGCCAAGAAGATGACGGACGAGGCCAAGAGCAAGCAGGTCGCCCCGAAGGAGGGGACAGAGAAGGATGCCGGAAACGGAAAAAACCTGGTCGAGCCTCCGAAGAAGCAGCGTCTCAAGCTCACGATCCCGGCGATGAAGCGGATCAAGGACGACCCCATCCCGACGGGCTTCGGTACGGACGAGAAGCTGTTCCACGACTACGCAGGCGTGCATCTCAAGTCTTCCGGTTTCCCCTGGAAGAAGACGGCCAACGTGTATATCGCGGGACACCGCATCGGGTTCCCGGGCACGAGGAGCAACCTGTCCTTCTACGATCTGGAGGATCTGAAGAACGGCGACAAGGTCTATCTGGAGGACGCCGACGGCAGGAAGTACACCTATGTGGTCTACAAGAAGCTCATCGTAGATCCGACGAACCTCTCGGTGATAAACCCGATCGAGGGCAAAAACATCGTCAGCTTGCAGACCTGCACGCTTCCCGACTACACCAAGCGCGTCATCTACAGGGCCGAGCTCAAGGGCATCGAGACGGAAAAGGAGACGCAAAAGTCGTAGTCTACCCACTACGGTAAACGGGAGGAGAGGACCGGGAACTTGCCCCGGCCTCTCGCTTTTGTTGATCGGGCAACGGCGATGAACCTACAGTAAAGGCCGCGACATCCGTGCGCGACGATTGCGTGGTCGGGGATGCAGGGCCTAGATTCGGGACGGTCTCGTCTTCCTGCACGCGGGGGGCAAGAGAGGGTGGTGTGCCGTGATGACGGAAAATCGTTGGACGCCGGGATCGGCGTAAGGGTCCTCGATGCTCCTCGGCCTCGACCTCGGAACGAGCTCGGTCAAAGCCTTGCTCATGGAGGAGAACGGCGACGCCGTGGGAGAGGGGTCCGCCCCTTACCCTGTGCTGGCGCCGCGGCCGGGATGGGCCGAGTCCTCTCCCGACGAGTGGTGGGCCGCCGTCCTTGAGGCGACGGAAGCGGCGGTAGGCCGGCGTGGTGCGGAGGTCACGGCGCTCGGGCTCGCGGGCCAGATGCACGGCGTGGTCCTCGCGGACGAAGGGAGCGTACCCCTGCGGCCCGCCGTCCTGTGGGCAGATGCCAGATCCGGCGCCGAGCTGGAGGCTTATCGGGGGCTGGACGAGGACCTGCGCCGCCGACTCGCCAACCCGCCGGCCGTCGGCATGGCAGGCCCGAGCCTTTTATGGCTGCGCGATAACGAACCAGAGGCGTACGCGGCTGCGCGGTGGGCTCTGCAGCCGAAGGATTGGCTCCGCCTGCGCCTCACGGGCGATGTTGCGGCGGAACCGTCCGATGCCTCGGCCACCCTGCTCTACGCTCTTCCCGCAGACGACTGGTCCCACGCGGCGGTCGAGGAGTTGGGCCTTCGCGCGGAGCTGTTGGCCCCCCTGGTTCCCTCTGCCGACATCGCCGGAAGGCTCACAGCGGAATCTGCGGACGAACTCGGGTTATGCGGAGGGCTACCGGTCGCGGCGGGGGCGGCCGACACGGCTGCGGCCATGCTCGGCGTGGGGCTGTTGCGGCCCGGGCCCGTGCAGCTCACGATCGGCACTGGCGGCCAGATCGTGACGCCGAAAGAGAGCCCAGAGGTCGACCCGCACCTCCGTACCCACCTGTATCGTGGTGCCTTGCCCGGGCTCTGGTACTCGATGGCGGCGATCCAGAACGCAGGCCTCGCCCTGGAGTGGGTCCGCAAGATGCTCGGTGTCTCCTGGGGAGAAGTCTACGACGAGGCCTTCGCCGTGCCGCCAGGTTCCGGAGGTGTCGCGTTCCTGCCCTACCTGAGCGGGGAGCGGACCCCGCGCTTCGACCCCGGCGCCCGCGGTGCGTGGACCGGCCTCGGCCTCGACCACACCCGTGGCCACCTCCTGCGCGCCGCCCTCGAAGGCGTCGCGTTCGCACTGCGCGAAGGTCTCCAAGCGCTGGAGGACCTGGGAGTTTCCGCCACCGAGCTTCGTCTCGCCGGTGGCGGCGCGAGCGGGGCCAGTGGGGAGTCGGGAGATCCCTGGCGGCGGTTGCTGGCCGACGTGCTCGGCCACCCCTTGCGGCTTTTGCCAGACGAGATCTCCTCCGTCGCGTCGGCCCGCGGCGCCGCTTTTCTTGCCGGCCTCGCCTCCGGCGTCTATTCCTCGGCCGAGGACACGCTCCGACTAACTCCAGAACCCGAGAGATCTATAAGCCCCAGCGACGCAGACTACGAGGCTGCCTACCAACGCTACAAAGAACTCTACCCGAGGCTCTACGGTTGAGTATCCGAAACCAAAGCGATTCAGCCATCAGCAAGAACAAGAAGTTGACAAACTGAAATGCTGACTTGCTGACCTGCTGACAATTGTAAGCGAAGCCGCTAATCCGCTAGATACTCCTTGCTACACTATGCTTCGAGATGATGAGGTGGCAGAGATCTTGTTGAGCAGCGAATACACGGACTTCCTGAGGAGAAACGACGCGGCGGACGCCCGCTGGCTCCTGGCCGAGCGGGTGGGCCGCGCTCTTTCGGGAACCGTGTTAGAGGGCGGCGCGGGTTCGCACGAGCGTGTCGTCCGCCTCACCGTAGCCGCTGGCCGAATCAATCCTTTCAGGTGGCTGCACGAGCAGCGGTTGTTCCCGAAGACGTACTGGTCGGGGCGCGGGGAACGCAGCGGGGTCGCGGCCGTCGGGATCGCGGACGTTCGGGAGATGGCGGTCTCCGATGGTGCTGGGTCGCTACCCGGGTTGCTCGCGACGCTGCCCGATGTGGGAGGGTCGGGGGCGTGCTATTACGGCGGGGCGCGCTTCGATGTGCTGCGACAGCCCGACGAGGAATGGGCCGCGTTCGGCGCTTACCGCTTCGTCCTGCCTCGATTCGAGTTGCACGCGGGGGACACAGAGAAGACCCTCGTCTGCAACCTAGTGCTTCCCAGGGACGCGCAAAGCCTCTCGGAGATACTTGAGCAGATAGAAGATCTGTCGTTGCCCGTGGGCGCGTTCGGCGCTTCGTTGCCCATTCCGGTCCGGCGCGAGGACAGCCCCGACTTTCGGGGATGGAGGGAGAATATCGAGTGGGCGCTGGGCGCCTTGTCGGAGGGGCGTTTGGGGAAGGTCGTGCTCGCCCGCAGGGCCGAAATCGGTTTCGATGGGGACCTCGAACCCGCTCTGGTCCTGGAGAGCCTGAAGGCGGCCACGCCGGGCTGCTTCCATTTCTATGTCGAGCCGGAAAGCGGGGTGGCTTTCCTCGGAGCCTCTCCCGAGCGCCTTTTCCGCCGCGACAGAAGCTCGGTAGTGAGCGAGGCCGTGGCAGGGACCAGGCCGCGCGGGGTGTCGTCGGAGGACGACGAAGGGCTGCGCGACGACCTGCTGCACAGTGCCAAAGACCTGTCCGAGCACTCTTACGTGCGTATTGGTATCCGGGAGGCGCTATCGCCCCTGTGTGAAGAGCTGGAGATCGAGGAGGACGTCTCCGACATGAAGCTGACGCGGGGAAGGCATCTGAGGTCGAAGGTTCGCGGCACACTGCGGGAGGGCGTTGCCGATGCGGGGCTTTTGGAAGCGCTGCATCCGACGCCGGCCGTCGGCGGTTATCCGCGGGGCGTGGCGCTGGAGGAGGTAACGAATCTCGAACCCTTCGATCGGGGCTGGTATGCAGGCCCTGTCGGTTGGATCGGGGCCGAAGCCTCGGAGTTCGCCGTCGGTCTCCGGTCCGGGCTGGTTCGTGGCCGGACGCTCGCGCTATTCTCGGGGGCCGGGATCGTCTCAGGCTCCGTGCCCGACGAGGAGTGGGCCGAGATCGAGCAGAAGATCGGCGACTTCACTGAGATGTTCGGGCTTGAACAGGGAAATGCCGCGAGCTAACCGCCTCTGGGCGAACCTGATTGTCGAAGAGCTTGTCCGCTGCGGCGTAGACTTCTTCTGCGTCGCACCAGGCTCCCGCTCGACGCCGCTGGTCGCCGCGCTCGCCGCGAACGAGAAGGCCCGGAGCCTCGTCCACTTCGACGAGCGCGGAACCGCCTTTGCGGCCCTCGGCTACGCGCGCGCCACGGGGCGTCCTGCGGCCTGGATCACGACCTCAGGCACCGCGGTCGCGAACGGCCTGCCCGCCGTCGTCGAGGCTTCGACAGACGGCGTGCCCATGATCCTGCTCACTGCCGACCGCCCCCCCGAACTGCGCCAGACCGGCGCCAACCAGACCATCGACCAGCCAGACATCTTCGGCGACTACGTCCGCTGGCGCTTCGACCTCCCAGTCCCCGACCCCGCCATCGACCCCGCGATGGTCCTCACGACCGTGGACCAGGCCGCCTACCGCGCCTGCCGTAGCCCCCAGGGTCCCGTTCACCTCAACCTTATGTTCCGCAAACCCTTCCTCCCGGAAGGGGAGGATGATCCGCGCGGACCATCGTCCTGGGCAGAGGGCGACGAACCATACACCCGCTATGTGGCGACGAAACCGACCATAGATGAAACAGAGATCCAGGCCCTCTGGCGAGTGCTGCGTCCAGCGAAACGGGGCCTCGTCGTCGCCGGACGGCTGGCCTCCCGAAAGCAGGGCGAGGCGGTGCTGTGGCTCGCAGGCGCTTTAGGTTGGCCGCTCCTCCCAGACATCGGTTCCCAGATCCGTCTCGGCGCGGACTCGAAGAACCTCGCGGTCCACTACGACGCGCTGCTGGCCAGCGATTCGTTCTCCGAAACCCACGCGCCAGAGGCGGTGATCCACGTGGGGGGAAGGGCACTCTCCAAGCGCCTGGAGCAGTTCCTCGGCCGCAGCCGGCCCGACTTCTACGTCGTGGTGCGCGAGAACCCGTTCCGGCTCGACCCGGCCCACCGCGTCACCCACAGCATCGAGGCGGACGTCGTGGACTTCTGCGCCGCGATGGTCAGGGTCGCTACCGAAGATCCACCGACGGAGGATACAGCCTGGACAACAGGCTGGCAGGAGACATCGGAAAATGTAGGTCGTTACCTGGATGAAATTTTCTCCGGAGAACCGAACGAGCCTTTCGTGGCGCGCAGCGTTTCGCGGCACCTACCCGCGGACCACGGGCTCGTCGTCGCGAGCAGCATGCCCGTGCGGGACCTGGATACCTACGCGGCTGCCGACGGCGTGCCCGTACCCGTCGCCGCCAACAGGGGCGCGAGCGGCATCGACGGCACCGTCGCCACCGCGGCGGGCTTTGCGCGCGGCCTGGGACGGCCCGTCACGTTGCTCATCGGGGACCTCGCGCTGCTGCACGACCTCAATTCCCTCGCCATGCTGCGGGACGTGCCCGTCGTCGTGGTGGTGCTCAACAACGACGGCGGTGGGATCTTCTCCTTCCTCCCCGTAGCACAGCACAAAGAGTTCTTCGAGCCTTACTTCGGCACGCCGCAGGGCGTGGGTTTCGGTCCGGCTGCCGAGATGTTCGGGCTCGGTTACGAGCAGCCGCACACCACGGACGAGTTTCTGGATGCCTACGTCGGAGCGTGCGCCAGCGGCCGTTCTTCCATAATGGAAGTACGAACCGACCGTGAAGAGAACGTGAGGTTGCACGCCGAACTCCTTCGTCTCGCCTTTCGTTGAGGAGGGCTCGCATTTGGCCATGCGGGAGGAGGGTGGGCTGTGGATTGGCCGAAACCTCTGAATACGCTACGATTCAAGGGTGTCCGGATGGCGAGCGGGGAGGTACGGGTGGGCGAGAAGAGGGACAGGGACGTCGAGAAGGGTCTACTCCGTTTCCGAGTTCGTGGCGAAGCTGCGCAGGCTGGCCGACGCGCTGGAGGCGGGGGAGAGGTTCGAGATCCAGGTCGCCGGTGAGAGGATCTACGTTCCGGCTCGCGCGGAGTTCAACATCGAGCGCGAGGGGAACGGGGAGGAGATCGAGTTTCAGCTCAAGTGGATCAACGGCTAACCGTCCCATGCCGTGAACGGGTCGAGCCGTAAACTCTCAGGCTCTGCTGACTATCCTAGCGTACTTTTCCTGCATGGCTTCATGGGTTCTTCCGCAGATTGGCAGGACGTGGTCGCGGCGATCGGGGACCGAGCTTTCTGCATCGCTCCAGACCTCCCGGGACACGGAGCTTCGCTAGGGCTAACGCCGGAGGCGTACACCATGGAAGGGGCGGCGTGGGTCGTAGTCCGTACCCTCGACGATCTCGAAGTCGAGCATCCGGCGATCGTTGGTTACTCGATGGGCGGACGGCTGGCGTTGTACCTAGCCTTGCGTTACCCGGAGCGGTGCGCGGGTCTCTTCCTCGAATCAGCCTCACCGGGTTTGGAGAGTGGAAAGGAGCGGAAGGCGCGAAGAGATGCGGACGAGGAAAGGGCAAAGCGGCTCGGATATGGAGACTTCGAGGAATTCCTCAGAGACTGGTACCGTCAGCCGCTCTTCGCACCTCTTGCGAAGGACGGAGGTTTGCTCCGGCAGACCATAGCGGCGCGGGGGTGCAACGATCCCGTCGAACTTGCGCGGTCGCTGCGAGGGATGGGAACGGGGAGCCAGCCGTCGTTGTGGGGAGAGCTGGAAGGCCTCGCCGCGCCCGCGCTCGCCGTGGCCGGGGGACTGGACGGGAAGTACGCCGGGATCTCCTCGCGCATGGCGAGCATCAGCCCGAGGGTCGAGACCGTGGTGATCCCTGGCGTGGGGCACAACGTGCACGACGAGGCGCCCGCGGAGTATGCTGCCCTGCTTGGGCGTTTTCTGGACCGACTATCTCTTGCGCTCGGTGAGGCTGAACCAGTTCCCTGAGTTGTCTTTGACTATGGCCTCGGTGCCGTAGAACTGTTCTTTGGGTGGTGACAGCGGGTTGCATCGATACTGGCCTGCCTGCAGGTCGACGTAAATTCGGCCAATCAGTCAAGACCCTCATCGAGACCGCAAACGTGCATCATGCGAGATGGGTCATGTTCACTGACACTCGCTGTGAGACGAACTTGACGTCTTGCCCACTCAGGCGTTCGTAGTCGCCATGGACGTCGTCCGTTTCGAAGACGCCGATACCGAAGGCACCCTTCTCGACCAACGATCTTATCCCTTCCGCCGTCTCGGCGTCGAACATCGGGCCCGGGGTCAACTCGGCGAGGACCAGCTCGAGGTCGAGCTGCCTTTTCGGGCTCACCGTCAACCATCGGGGGTCCGAGTCGCCCATGAGCATGTCGGTGTTCACCTCGAAGCCAAGGGTGTCGCGGTAGAACTCGAGGGCCTCTTGCTGGTCGATGACGTAGATCGTCGAGTGGCTCTGGCGTAGGATCACGGCTTACCTCCAGCTAGCTCTCACGCCTCGACCCGAAGATACCACCGGCCGCACGCTACCCGCTTCTCGAAAATTTCTCTCTTCCACATGTCCGTACATCATGGTCAAAAAACACGAGGGAACGAACAGCGGCCTGAGCGAGGACGGGACGGAGATGCCCGATCTGGCGTGGCGCCTGTACTCGGAAGGGGATAAACCCACGACGACCCGCGAACAGACTACTGAAGCTACCGAGGCTAGAGAAACCCACCTCGAAGCAGGCCTCCGTGACGTTGTGACTCCCCCTCGCCAGAAGCGTCTTCGCCCTCACTAGTCGCAGGCGTGTCAGGAACTCGTGCGGCGTCTCCCCGTAAGCCCGCTTGTAGATGCGCAGGAAGTGGTAGAGGGAGAGGTTCGCGTGCGCCGCAATATCGGGCAGAGAGATCGGACGCCCGTAAGCGTAACGCATGAAATCCCTAGCCTCACTCAAGCCTCTGTACGTCTAAGGGTGCACAGACGGAGAGTACAGGACGGCGTCCAGGAACCAAGGGCGTTGTTGATTGGGGTATTTGTTCTTGTTGACAAGGGCTGGGTCGCTGGTCCTTATATAATTCGCGGCATGACTACGATAGCGTGGGAACAGGCCGGAGAGTTCGAGGACATCAAATACGAGAAAACTGAGGGGATCGCGAAGATCACCATAAACCGTCCCGAGGTGCGCAACGCCTTCCGCCCTCTGACGGTGGTAGAGATGCAAAGGGCCCTCGAAGACGCCCGCGAGGACAACGAGACTGGGGTCATCATCCTTACCGGGGAAGGGCCTGACGCTTTCTGCTCCGGGGGTGATCAGAAGGTACGTGGTGACGCAGGATACCTGGAAGACCCTGACGACCCGCGCCTTACGCCGGGGGGCGCTTCGGTCGGGCGCTTCCACGTCACGGACTTCCACGTCCAGATCCGACGTTGTCCCAAGCCCGTGGTCGCGATGGTGGCCGGATACGCCGTCGGCGGCGGCCACGTCCTGCACGTGGTCTGCGATCTCACCATCGCCGCCGATAACGCGAAGTTCGGGCAGGTCGGCCCGAAGGTCGGCAGCTTCGACGGCGGTTTCGGCGCCTCCGTGCTCACAAGCCTCGTCGGTCCGAAGAAGGCGAAGGAGATGTGGTTCCTCTGCAGATTGTACTCGGCCAAGGAGGCGCTGCAGATGGGCCTCGTCAATGAGGTCGTCCCGCTGGATAGGATCGAGGAGGAAACAGTAAGCTGGTGCCGAGAGATGCTCGAACGCTCGCCGTTCGCGCTGCGTCTCCTGAAAGCGAGCTTCCACGCCCACGAGGATGGCTTCGCCGGCATCCAGCAGCTCGCCCACGACGCGAACCTACTGTTCTACGGCAGCGAGGAGGCCCAGGAAGGCCGCGACGCCTACAAAGAGAAGCGCAAGCCCGACTTCTCGAAGTTCCCCCGTCGCCCGTAGACCGGTCGCGGGGCGGGCGGCGTGAACCTGACGAACTTCGACCTCTACCGTTACAGCCTGCCCCTCTCCCGACCACTGACACTCAAGGGAGCGACGCTCCGTCGCCGCGAAGGCCTGCTCATGAGACTGTCCGGCGACGATGGTTCGGAAGGCTGGGGCGAAACCACCCCGCTCCCCGGTTTTAGCGAAGCGAGCTTCGAGCAGGCTACTGTGCAGTTACGTCGTCTTGCGAGGACCCTGGTCGGTCTCCAGGTCACGGATTATTGGATTGACCAGGATAGGATGCTTGGCCGGGAACTCGAACGTATCGCCCCAGCTCCCTCAGTCCGGTTCGGCCTCGAGCTTGCCGTCTGGAACCTGTACGCAGCCTCTTCGGGTAAGTCCTTGCCGGAACTCGTCACGCCGCAACCAAGGGCGACGGTGCCCGTGAACGGGCTGCTCTCGGGCCCACTGGATGGAGTTCCCGGGGAAGTGCGGCGCATGAGAGATGCTGGTTACGAAACCGTCAAGCTCAAGGTCGGCGCAAGAACCGTTGCCGAGGACGTTCGGCTGGTACGCACACTCATCGAGGAACTGGGTGACGCTAGCTCTCTGCGTCTCGACGCGAACCGGGCTTGGAGCTATGAGGAAGCGGCCGGGTTCGTGCGCAGTGCGCCACGCTTCGAGTACGTCGAGGAGCCGCTCGCCGACCCGTCACGGCTGCCGGATCTAGTCCGGGAGTTCGCTGTCGCCGTCGCCCTTGACGAGTCGCTGGTCGAGATGGAGCCGGAGGAACTGGAGGAGCACGGATACGCGCGGGCCGTAGTGCTCAAGCCGACGCTGCTCGGCGGCATCTCGCGCACGCTTCGGATGGCGGAGCATGCGCTTCGTCTCGGTATGACGCCTGTTCTCAGCTCGTCCTACGAGAGCGGCGTCGGGACGGCAGCCCTCGTGGCGCTGGCAGCAGGCATAGGAGAGCGCCCTGTGCCGGCAGGCCTGGACACGTATCGCGCGCTGGCAGGAGACGTTCTAGATACACCGCTCGCCCTGCCGGTCCCGAGCGTAGATGTCGGAGAGACGGCGGTCGCCTCACGCAGGGTAGACGTCAGCAGGCTGGAAAATCTCTAGCAGGTCCGGAAACTCTAGGGTATACTCGCCGGCATGTAGCGGGCTTCCTTTGCAATAAGTTATCCGTCGTTCCTCCATCGTGCAAAGGATCTTTACGTGCTCGCTCAACGCAGAAACGTCTCGCTTTCGTTCCCCGACAAGAAGGTACTCGAAGACGTCTCTCTCACCGTCTATCCCGGGGATAGGATCTCCCTCGTGGGCGAGAACGGCGCGGGGAAGACAAGCCTTTTCCACATGCTGAGAGGACAGCTGAAACCCGCCTCGGGCGAGGTCTAGTTTGCCAGAGGCGTCCGTATCGGGTATCTGGAACAAGACTTCGCTGGCGTGGACGAAGACCCCAAACGCACCTGCATGGAGGCGGCGCTGGAGCCTTTCGGGCACCTGATCCAACTAGAAAAACGCATCGAACACCTCTCCTTCGAGCTCGGCAATGTGAGAGAGGAGACTTCCGCATTACTGGCCGAGTTGGGCGAGGCGCAGCAGCGTTTCGAGGTTTCTGGCGGCTACGAGTTCAGGACGAGGACCGAATCCACGCTCGCTGGACTGGGGCTGCCCGAGCCATTGTGGGAGTGCAGGGTCTCCGAGCTCTCGGCCGGCCAGAGGGTGCGCCTTGTGCTCGCAAGGTTGTTGCTGGAGGAGCACGATCTCAACCTGTTCGACGAGCCGACCAACCACCTCGACGTGCCCGCCCGCGAGTGGCTCGAAGGGCACCTCGCCGGCATGAACGCGGCCTACGTAGTGGCCTCCCACGCCCGGCGCTTCCTCGACGCCGTCTCACACAAAGTAGCTCACCTCGACCGCGGCGGGCTCACCGTCTACCCTGGCGGCTACACCGCGTTCAGACGAGAGCGGGAGCAGGTCGAGGAGGAAGGATGGCGCAGGTACGAGAAAAACCAGAAGCTGGCGAATAAGCTGCGGCGTCAGGCCCAGGACTACCAGAGGTGGTCGGAAGCCAGCGAGAAGAAAAAACGCGGTGCCACCGACAAGGGTTTCGTGAGCCACAAGGCCGCAAAGCTCATGAAACGTTCGCTCGCCGCCCGCCGCAGGATGGAGGAGGCCGCGGAGAACGCCAGAACCGAGAAGCCGTTCGGAAAAAGCGCGGTCAGGATAGAGTTCGGGTCTGCGAGGGGTCGCAGCCTCCTGCGTGCCGAGGACCTGGTCGTTGGTTACTCGAAGGAGCATCCGCTGAGCGGAGAGCTTTCGTTCGAGCTGCAGTCGGGAGACAGGGTAGCGGTTCTCGGGCCGAACGGCTCCGGCAAGACGGCGCTCCTGCGTACCGTGCTAGGTGAGATCCCGGCGCTCAGCGGCGACCTCCGTCTGACCCCTTCCCCGAAAGTTGGCTACTTCGATCAGGACAACCGTAGCGTGCCCCCCGACGATACGGCCCTCGAAGCGGTTTCGAGAACCGGGCGCGACGAGACTTTGGTCAGGACCGTCATGGGCAGGATGGGCGTCAGGAGGGAGACCGTCAACAAGAAGGCGGCCAAGTTGAGCTCCGGCGAGCGCGCCAAGGTGATCCTGGCCGCGATCATCCTCGGAGACAACAACCTCCTCGTCCTCGACGAACCAACCAACTATCTCGACATCGAGACCCAGGACGTGCTGCTCGAGGCGCTCGAAGATTCCCCCGGCGGGATGATGTTCGTCTCACACGACCGCCACTTCGTGGAACGACTCGCAACAGAGACCCTGACACTCGGGATAACATAGTGCCGTGAGAGACGACGCTGCATCCGTCCCCTGTCCGTTGCGGGCAGCGGCGCTCGCCGCCCCGGACGCGTTGGCCCTCGTGGGCGCGTGGGGAACCACCTCCTACGAGGATCTCGACAGGCAGGTATCGGCGGCGGCGCTTCATCTCGGGGATCTCGAACCGGGAAGCCGGGTGGCGATCTATCTGCCCAAAGACGAGCGTTACGTGTCTCTGGTGCTCGCCGTGATACGGGCCGGACACGTGGCCTGTCCCGTAAGCGACCGCCTCCCACCGAAAGGCGTCACGCGGCTACTGGAGAGTGCCGCCTGCACCGCTTTGATCTCCGACAACGACGAACTCCTGCGAACGACCAGCACCGATCTTCACGAGTTAAAGCCCGAGCCTCTACTCGAAGGCCGGCAGCGCGGGCAGCCGGCGGACATCCCTCTGGAGCGTCCCGCGACCATGCTCTTCACCTCCGGTAGCATCAGCGTCCCGAAAGCGGCGCTCCACACCTTCGGCAACCACTACCACAACGCGCTAGGCTCGAACACCAATATCGTGCTCAGACCCGGCGACAGGTGGCTCCACTCGTTGCCGCTGTATCACGTCGGGGGACTTTCGATCCTATTCCGATGTCTGCTCGCCAGCGCAACGATCGCGCTCCCCAAGCACGGGACCGCGATCGGCGAGTCAATCCTCAACCTCGGCGCCACCCACGTCTCGCTGGTCTCCACCCAACTCCTGAGATTGCTCAGGGAGGACGACGAACTCGGCGGGCTGAAGGCAGTCTTGATGGGAGGAGGCCCGGTTTCTGCATCCCTCGTGGACGAGGCCGTATCCCGTGGGCTGCCGATCCACACCAGCTACGGCCTAACCGAAATGGCTTCGCAGGTCACAACGACGCCACCCGGCGCCTCGCCGGAAGCGTTGCGTACCGCGGGCCGGGTGCTGCCCTACCGCGAGGTCTCGATCTCCGAGGGCGGCGAGATCCTGATCCGGGGCAAAACGCTCTTCGCCGGCTACGTCGGGCGCGGGAAGATAGACCGTCCGCTGGACGCGGACGGCTGGTTCCATACAGGGGACCTCGGGGAGCTGGACGAACATGGCTACCTGAGCGTTCTTGGCCGCAAAGACAATCTCTTCATCTCAGGCGGAGAGAACATCCAACCCGAGGAAATTGAAGAGGCTCTCTGCCGCCTGGACGGCATCGACGAAGCTGTGGTAGTACCCGTGCCCGACCCCGAGTTCGGACATCGATCCGTCGCCTTCGTCAGGACGGAAGGCAGCGAAATCGCGCATCTCGCACCGGAGCTAGAAAAAGTCTTGCCGAGATTCAAGATCCCCATAGCCTTCCACCCGTGGCCCGAGGAGACACGGCCAGGTATAAAGCCCGGCCGTAACGCCCTGCGCGAGCGAGCACAGCGGTTGCACGACCAGGAGTGATACCGAGTCCGGGTGAATGCCAACGACACGAGGGAAGCCGCTATCGCCCGTGGATCCCCTGTTGTCTCCGTGGATTCCCACCCCCCGCCTTCGCAGGGATAAATTTCCCGGGAATGACGGGTGCGGTAGGGCTTCCGCGTACCCACAGTCCGAACGCGGTCCCGTAAAAACGGGCTCGGGATAACCCCCAACAGAACGCCAAACCGAATTGCTCACAAGCGAGGGCTGAAGGTCCAAAGCGTGCTGCTCTACAGTCCTGTCGGGGCCTGGTCGAGACGGGCGACCCCGCTCTCTATGGCGGCCTCGCGCACGGCGCCGGCCACCTGCAGGTGCACGTTCGGGTCGAGGGCGTCTGGGACGAGCTCGGAGCCTGTAGCCAGGGAAGCGAGGACCTCGGCGGCAGCCAGTTTCATCCGGGCGTCGATCCGGCTCGCCCCCGAGAGCAGGGCTCCGCGGAAGATGCCTGGGTAGCCGAGGACGTTGTTCACGCTGCGGCCGTCGGCGGCGAAGGCGGCGCCGGCCGCCAGGGCGACGTCTGAATCTATCTCGGGGTAGGGGTTGGTGAGGGCCAGGATCACCTGCCCCTTGCGTACCATCGCCGGCTCGATAAGGCCGGGCACGCCGGTCGTCGCTACGACCAGGTCGGCCTCTGCCATGACGGTCTGCATGTCCGTTATCTCGATGCCCTTGGCGCTGGCGCGCTCGTGGGAGAGCGGGTTCGGGTCCGATCCCAGTACCCGCTCCGCCCCGGCGTCCACCATCAGGGCGGCGATGCCGAAACCGGCGGCGCCGAGCCCGATCTGACCGACGACCTCCTGCGAGAGCGTGAGCCCCGCGTGGCGGCAGGCCACGAGCGCCGCGGCGAGCGTAACCACGGCCGTGCCGTGCACATCGTCGTGCATGACGGGCTGGGGGAGCGCCTCTATCAGGCGGGCCTCTATCTCGAAGCACTCCGGAGCCGAGATGTCCTCCAGGTGGATACCACCGAACGTAGGCGAGATGCGCACCACCGTCTCGACGAACTTGTCCACGTCCTTCGTGTCTATCAGGATGGGCATGGCCGAGACGCCGGCGAGCTGGTGGTAGAAGACGGCCTTGCCTTCCATGACGGGCATGGAGGCGACGCAACCGATGTCCCCGAGGCCGAGTACTCGGGTTCCGTTAGTGCAGATGGCGACGCTGCGTCCGATCATGGTTAGCTCGCGTGCCAGCGCGGGTTCTTCGGCTATGGCCTGGCAGGCCCGCGCCACGCCGGGAGTGTACACGTCGCGCATGTCCTGCACCGTCCTGACCGGATGAGCGGATTCGATCACGAGCTTCCCGCCCTCGTGTTTGAGGAGCGCCCTGTCGCGTGCCCACAGGACCTCGACGCCATCCAGATCGCGCAGCATCTGGACGATCCGCTCCGCCTGCTCTTTGTCATCGACCTCGAGGGTGATCTCACGTACCGAGGCCTCGCGGCCGACGTTTATCGTGGTAACGTCCCCGATCAGACCGTCACCCTCCGAGATCGTCCCGGCGACCCTGGCCAGCTGCCCCGTGCGGTGCGGCAACTTTATGCGGTACGTGTAGTCGAGCGGCAAAGCAAACCCCCTTAACTCCCGGCGCTACGGCTGCGTGCTTTTCCGAAGGTACAAGACCCCGTGCCCGGATTCTATAGGAGGCCACACCAGGCGGCTACGCTCCCGAGAGCCCTCACCCGATCACCGTGACGGCTTCGACTCTATGAGGAGACGGGGGTCTATGAGGGCGGAGACCTCGACCATCGAGGACGCGGGATATGGTTCCTCGAAGTACCTCCTCCTGACCTCGTGGATCTCATCGTAAGATCCCATGTCTGTGATGAAGACGGTCACCTTGACTATGTGGTCCATCCCGCCTCCGACTTTCTCGACCACGGTCTTGACGTGTTCGAGCACCGTCTCCGTCTGGAGCTTTATATCTCCCTCCCCGACCACGTTTCCTTCGGTATCTATGGAGACCTGCCCCGAGACGTAGACCGTGCGGCCCGTAGGGGCCTCGACCCCCGGGGAGAACGCGCCTCCGCGCATAGGCGCCGGCAACTTGGGACTCGTGATCGCACGCCTCGACATAATTACCTCCCTGTCTCGGTTCCCGAGACCACGTTAGCAGCGTTCTCCAGCCCCCGCCTGATATAAACTGCGCCGGGTAGGAGGTTTTCGAGGTGGGAGGATTTATGCAGCGCACGTTCGACGTACGGGCCGTCCGCGAACAGTTCCCGGCGCTAGGCAGAACCTACAACGGCCGAAGTGTCGTCTACTTCGACGCGCCCGGCGGTTCTCAGGCGGCGCGGCAGGCTATCGACGCTATATCCCATTATATGGAGCGTGGCGGGGCGAACCTGCACGGCGTCTTCCCAACGAGCACGGAGACCGAGGAGATCCTGGCAGATACCCGCTCGGCGGCCGGGGACTTCCTGGGGGCCGCACCCGACGAAGTCGCCTTCGGGGCCAACATGACCTCCCTGACGTTCGCCATCTCCCGCGCCCTCGCCAAAGAATGGGACGAGGACTCCGAGATCGTCGTCACCGAGCTCGACCACCGCGCCAACGTGGACCCCTGGTTCATAGCCGCCGAAGAAAAGGGCACGAAGGTGCGTTGGATCCGCGTAGATCCCGAAACCCTCACCCTCGACCACGATGACCTCGAAAAGAACATCAACGGAAGGACCAAACTCGTCGCCGTCGGACTGGCTTCGAACGCGGTCGGTACCGTAAACGACGTGGCCGCCGTCGCCGAGAGGGCCAACGGCGCCCGCGCCGTGGTCGCCGTCGACGCCGTGCACGCGTCCCCGCACATCCCCGTAGACCGCGACGCGATAGGCGCCGACGTTATCACCTGCTCCGCCTACAAGTTCTTCGGGCCGCATGTGGGCGTGACGGCTATAAAACGCGACCTGTTCGAGAGGATGGACGTCTACAGGCTCGACCCTGCACCGCATGTCATCCCAGACAAGCTCGAAACCGGCACCCAGAACCACGAAGGGATCGCAGGAGTGAAGGGCTCCCTCGATTTTATCGCCTCCCTGGGCGAAGGCGTCTCGCGGCAGGAGAGGCTCATGAGTGCGATGGAAACCATCGAAGAGTACGAGGCGGATCTTGCCGCGAAGTTCCGGGCTGGGCTCCGGGATCTCCCCGGCGTAAAGCTCTACGCTGCTCCTGAAGGTGTCCGCAAGACCCCGACCATCGCGTTCAGGGTGGAAGGATATTCTACGGACGAGGTCTGCGCCCGGATGCTCGAGCACGGCTTCTTCGTCGCGGCGGGCGACTTCTACGCCTCCACGCTCGCGTATAAGCTCGGCATCGGGGACAGCGGCGGGTTCGTCCGCGTCGGCCTCGCCCCGTACAACACGGAAGAAGAGGTCGAACGCTTCGTCGAAGCGTTGGAGGGGCTCCTACGCGACACGTGAGACCAGGCCCGACGAGCCTGGGATTGTTCGGTGTTCATCACGTTCACCCTCGTCACCAGCGATGGTAGACTGGGGATATGAAACGGGCGACGATAACGCTGCCTGACGAGCTAGAAGAGGCGCTGGAAGCTTACCGGCGTTCCCAGAATCTACCCTTATCACTTACCGCGCTGACGCAGGCTGCGCTCCGGAAGTATTTGGAGAAGCGCGGCTTCTTGGCGCCGTCTTCGGGGCGGTCTTTTGGCATCCCGCCGAGCGGGTGCGGAAGTGGCAAGAGAGACGTAAGTGCGGAGCACGACCGGTATCTGGCCGAGGCCGCCGAACGGTGATCGGAACGGTGCTGGCCGACACGGGGCCACTCTACGCCGCCGTAGATCCTTCTGACGAGCACCACGAGCGAGCGCAAGAGGATATCAGGAGGTTGAACTCGGAGGGCTTCGGGGTCGCGGTGGCCTACCCGACGTTGTGCGAATGCTACCCGCACGACTTGTACAAGCTGGGAGCGGGGTGGCGCAAGGTTGGCTCGGAGAGATCGAGGGCGCCTCTTTTTGATGAACCCCACCCCCGACGACTTCCGTGAGGCCGCTGGCCTGATACGTAGGCATCAGGATCAGGCACTGAGCATGTTCGACGCCGTTGCCGCGGTCGTCGGTCGGTGACTCGGCCTGCCGGTCTGGACCTACGATCACCGCTTCGACGTCGTTCGGGTTGAGGTATGGCGCGACGCGTAGCCTCCGCAGGGCATCCCTGTAGAGATCGGGCAGTCTGATTCCCGCGCCGTCTCGCGTTGACGACGCACCGTGAGATTCTGGTATACTACGCGGCGGTAACGTAAGGTGGGTCGACAGTAGACGGAGCGCCACCCAGAGTTAGAGGGTGGCCTTTCTGTTTGTTGGGCCCAGAACACGAAAGGCGGGCTCCAGTATATGGCCCAAGGAACGGTAAAGTGGTTCAGTGACGAGAAGGGCTACGGCTTCATCTCCCCGGACGACGGGGGCGAGGACCTCTTCGTGCACCACACGGGCATCGCGGGCGAGGGCTTCAAGACCCTCGACGAGGGCGCCAAGGTGACGTACGAGGCGACCCAGGGGCGTAAGGGCATGCAGGCGGAGAACGTTACTCCGGCGTAGAACCCGACAAGCAACCAAACGGCGAGGAGGCCGGGGGTGAACCCCCGGCCTCCTCGCCGTTTGAGCGTTTCAGTATTTCAGCCAGTCAGCACTTCAGCTCTTGTTTTCGCTTGAAGTCGAATAGGTGATCCGTAGTGGTCGCGCTTCTTCGCGTCCTGCCAACGGGTGTCCTGAAGCGGTGCGTCTTTTGCTTCGGAATCTCCTACATCGGGCCAAGGACGTGTTTGGGGCTCGCGGCTATATTTCGGACCTTGTCCCCTACCACTCGGGAGGTCCGAAATGCAAACACCAGCAACATTCGGCGCGCGGCTTCGGTATCAGGAGTACGACCGGATACCCATAACCGAAGACGTGCCAGTGCTCGGGGTCGAGGAGGGCGACGAGGGCGTGATCAGCGGTTTGCACCTCGACGACGAGATCGTTTTGGCCTTCGTCGCGATCAACTACTGCATTGGCCAGATGAGAGTGTGGGTGATCCTTAGGTCAAATCCGAGAAGAAGGTCCGTTCCTACACGACCGTTTCGTAATCGTAGGCGAACCGCCCTCGTACCGACGTTCTGCGATCAACCCATCAACAGGTAGAGCAACGCTTTCTGGGCGTGCAGGCGGTTCTCGGCCTGGTCGAAGACGCGGCTCCTCGGGCCGTCTATGACCTCCGCCGTGACCTCCTCGCCCCTGTGCGCCGGTAGGCAGTGCAGGAAGATGGCGTCTTCGGCCGCGAGGTCCATCAGGTCTTCGTCTACCTGGTAGGGGGCGAACTTCGCTTTGCGCTGCTCGGCTTCGGCCTCCTGTCCCATGCTTGCCCACACGTCGGTGTAGACGACGCTGGCGCCTCTGACGGCCTCCGCGGGGTCCCCGATCAGGTGCGGGGCAGAGCCTAAAGAGTCGGCGAGCTCGACGACCTCCGCGTCCGGGCCGTGGCCTTCGGGGTGGGCGATCGTTAGCTCCGTGCCGGTCAGGGCGCAGGCTATAGCGAGGGAGTGGGCGACGTTGTTACCGTCGCCGACGTAGCCTATTTCGGTACCTTGGAGCGTGCCGATCTCCTCGCGCACGGTCATGAGGTCGGCGAGGGCCTGGCACGGGTGGTGGGTGTCGGAGAGTCCGTTTACTACGGGCACGTCGGCGGCGCCGGCGAGCTCCTCGAGGTCCCCGTGGTCGAAGGTGCGGACCATAATGGCATCGATGTAGCGGGCCAGGACCCGGCCCGTATCGGACGGCGTCTCGCGCTTGCCGATCTGGATCTCCTCCGGGCTGAGATGGAGCGCGTGGCCACCAAGCTGATACATCCCGACCTCGAAGGAGACGCGAGTTCTATTGGAAGGCTTCTGGAAGACCATGGCGAGCGTGCGCCCGCGCAAGGGCCTGTACGGGATGCGGCTCTTCTGCAACGCCTTTATGCGGATGGCATCGTCCAGGATCAGGGAGATGTCCTCAGGCGAGAACTCCGCGAGCGTCAGACAATCGCGCCCCGAGAGGGAGGATGGGGGAGGGGCGCCCTGGATGTCGGGGATGACGGACCTCATGCTACCGCCGCCTCTGGTATTGCCGCCTCTATCGATTGGTAAACGCCGCCTCGGAAGGTGTCGAGCGCGGCTCGTACCTCCGTCCTGCTGACGGTGAGCGGCGGCGCCATGCGGATGGTCGTTCCGCCCACCAGGTTGACGAGAACGCCACTGTTAAGGCAGTGCTCGAAGACCTCCCGCGCGAGGTCCGTGTCGCCGAGGTCGAGCCCGAGCAACAGTCCCTCGCCCCGTACCTCCGCGCCGGGCACCGCCTCGGCGAGCTTGATGAGCGCGTTCTTTAGTACGGTCCCCTTGAACCGCACCTCCTCGAGAAAGGCGGGGTCGCCTACCACGCCGAGCACGGCCTTGACGGCGGCCATCGCCAACGGGTTCCCCCCGAAGGTGGATCCGTGGTTGCCCGGCCCGAGCGCGGCGTACTCTTCCCTGACCATCATCGCCCCGACGGGAAAACCGCCGCCCAATCCCTTGGCGCTCGTGAGCACATCGGGTACGACGCCCGTGCCCTGGTACGCGTAGAGATGTCCCGTGCGCCCCGCGCCGGTCTGAACTTCGTCGAAGATGAGCAACGATCCATGCTCGTCGCAGAGATCTCGCAGCCCTTCGAGGAAACCCTCGGGCGGCTCGTTTATGCCGCCCTCGCCCTGGATGGGCTCTACGAGTATAGTGGCCGTCTGCGGACCGGCCATCGCCCGTGCGGTCTCCAGGTCGCCGAAGGGCGCGTGCACGATGGCGGGCAACATCGGGCCGAAGCCGTCCTGCAGCGCGGGCTGGGCGGTGGCGGTCAGGCCGCCGTAGGTGCGGCCGTGGAAAGATGTGGAGAACGTCAGTACCTCGTGCTTGTGTGCTCCGTAAGTATCATGGGCGTGCTTGCGGGCGAGTTTCATCGCCGCTTCGACGCTCTCGGCGCCGGAGTTGCAGAAGAAGACCCGATCGAAGTCCGTCGCCTCGGTCAGCATTTCGGCGACCTCGGCCTGCAGCGGGATCTCGTACAGATTGGAGCAGTGGATGAGCTTGCCGGCCTGCTCCCTTATCGCTTCGACGAGGGCCGGGTGCCCGTGACCGAGGGAGTTGGTGGCGATCCCCCCGATAAAGTCCAGATAGCGGTTGCCTTCGTCGTCGAAGAGCCAGCTGCCCTCGCCCCCGGTCGGCGCTATCTTGAGGCGTTTGTAAGTATCCATCACTGCTTGCATGCCGCGACTCCTTCGGATATGAGAGTTCCGATGCGCTCGCCGGCGACGGCCGCCGCGAGCGCTCCTTTTCTGTTGCCGTTGAGGATCCTGGCCTCCACACCGCCGCGCGCGGCCTCCGCGGCCGCCCGGAGCTTGGGAACCATCCCGCCCGCCGCGAGCCCGCGCTCGACGTAGCCCTCGCACTGGTCGGGGGCGATGATCTGCATAGCCTCGCCACCGTCGAGCAATCCGTCCACGTCGGTCATCAGGAACAGGTGCCCGGCCCCGAGCCCGACGGCGAGATCCGCGGCGGCCGAGTCGGCGTTGACGTTGTACGCGCCTTCGGGACCAACGCCGAGCGGCGCGACGACGGGGACGAACCCGCCCTCCCACAGGCTTTCGATCAAGCGCGTCTCGACCCGCACGACCTTGCCGACCCGCCCGAGGTCGGGGATGGGCTCGACCACGAGCGTCGGCCCGTCGGTCCCCGAGATGCCCGCAGACGGAACTCCTAGACCATTCAGCCAGCGCGCGAGGTTCTTGTTGACGCCACCGGCGAGCACGACCTCCGCGACCTCCAACGTGGCCTCGTCCGTCACCCTGAGCCCGGCGTGAAACCGGGTGGGAATCCCGAGCGCGTCGAGCATCCTGGTGAGCTGGACACCACCGCCGTGCACGACGGCAACCGTGTGTCCGGCCGACAGGAGATCAGGCAGATCCTTTAGGGCACCGCCAGCCAGGGCGCCTCCCCCAACTTTGATCACGACGGGCTTCGCGGATCTCACGTTCTGTAGCTCCCGTTGATCCTGACGTACTCATAACTCAGGTCGCAGCCCCAGGCGGTGGCCGACGCTTCACCCTCGCCGAGACGGGCTGTGATCCTCACCTCGCCGCCGGAGAGCGTCGCATTGGCCTCGGCCTCCTCATGTAGTACAGGTTCTCCTCCGGAGAAGACTTTGATAGGCCCGAACCACAGGTCTACACCTTCGGGATCGAACTCTACCCCCGAGGAGCCCATAGCCGTGATCACACGCCCCCAGTTGGCATCTTCCCCGAAGACCGCCGCCTTGACGAGGTTGCTCCCCACGACGCTCTTCGCAAGCGCCCCCGCTCTTTCCTCGCTCGCCGCGCCCTCGACCACGACCTCGACGAGCCGGGTCGCGCCCTCGCCGTCGCGCGCGATCTCCTTCGCCAGCTGCCGCGCCACGCCCTCGACGGCCTCGACGAAGACCGGGTAGTCAGGCGAATCCAGCGTGATCGTGGCATTTCCCGCCGCGCCGTTCGCCATGAGGAGTGCCATGTCACTCGGCGAGGTGTCGCCATCCACGGTGACGCGGTTGAAGGTACGGTCGGTAACCCGGCGTAGGGTCTCTTCCAGGCATTCTTTTTCGACGACGGCGTCGGTGGTCAGGAAGGCGAGCATCGTGCCCATGTTCGGGTGGATCATGCCGCTCCCCTTGGCCGTCCCCCCGACCGTGACGCTCTTCCCCCCGACCTCGACCCGCGCCACCGCCTCTTTTGCGCGCGTGTCCGTGGTGAGAATAGCCTCGGCGAAACCAGCGCCGCCCAGCTCTTCCGCCGCCGCCCGTATACCGGCGGAGATCCTATCCATCGGCAAACAAACCCCGATGACGCCGGTGGAAGCCACTGCCACTTCTCCCGCCACTATCCCCAGCGCCTCCGCCACAAGCTCCTGCATCGCATGCGCGTCCTCGATGCCCCGCTGTCCCGTCGCCGCGTTGGCGATGCCGCTGTTCGCCACGACCGCCCGCACGCCACCGCTCTCCACGGCCTCACGCGTCACGACGAGCGGCGCCCCCTTGACGGCGTTGCGGGTAAACACGGCCGCCGTCTCGCAAGGCAACTCGGAGAAGAGCAGCCCGAGATCCGTCATCCCGGCACTCCTAACCCCGCACGCAGCCCCGGCAGCCGCAAAGCCAGCCACAGCCGCAACGCCACCGGAACGCGACTTTATTCCGATTGTTGAATCTTTATTCATCACGGGAAACCATTCTCGCACCCGCGCGGGAGGGCGTCAACCAAATTATGCAGAAACTTGAATAAATATCCGAAGGTCCTACAATGGGCGGCATGGGATTGAACGTTGGTGTTTATGGCGGGAGTGGATACGCGGGGGTGGAGCTTGTGCGGCTGCTCTCCGGTCACCCCGAGGTTGGTGCTCTCAGGGTTGCGTCGCGCGGGTATGATGGGTTGGGGATCGGCAGCGTCTACCCGCAGCTGGCCGTCGAGGGATCGTATGTCGCGCCCGAGGAGATAGAAGCCTCAGACCTCGACGTGGCCTTCGTAGCTTACGGGCACGGCGAAAGCGCGGAGACGGTCAGCAAGGCGCTTCGGTCGGGGGCCCGTCTGGTCATAGATCTGTCTGCAGATTTCAGGTTGGGCGATGCGGAGCTGTACGGGGAGTGGTACGGCGAGCATCCTACGCCCGAGCTTCTAGACGAGGCGCACTACGGGTTGCCGGAGGTGTTTGGGGCCGCGGAGGGGAGGCTCATCGCCAACCCGGGTTGCTACCCGACGGCGGCTATTCTGGCGCTTGCGCCCGTGGTGAGGCGGGTCGAAGGGATACGGTCCGTGACGATCAACGCGCTCTCGGGGGTGAGCGGGGCGGGGGCCAAGCCGAGTGTCAAGACGCATTTCGCCAGCGTGAACGAGAGCGCCAACGCTTACGGGGCGCCGTCACACCGGCACACGCCGGAGATCGAGACGCTGTTGCGGCGGGTAGGGGACGTGCCCGGGGTGACCTTCGTGCCTCACCTCATCCCCATAACGCGCGGGGAGCTGGAGACGATAGTAGTGGATCTAGAAGACGTACCCGAGGCGGATGAAGTCCTTGGCTGGTTTGCGGAGGACTACGGGACGTGTGCTTTCGTAGAGGCGCGGGAGGAGTATCCGCACATCTCGCATGTGACCAACACCAACAGGTGCAGGCTCTCTGCGGCGGTAGATAGGCGGGCGGGGAAGCTGTTGCTGTTTTCGGCGGTAGACAATTTGCTCAAGGGGGCGTCAGGGGCGGCGGTGCAGAACATGAACCTGGCGCTCGGGCACGAGGAGGAACTCGGGCTCGAGCATCTCACGTAGGAGGACGGTTTGGGAGCGACGGGCACGCACGTGGACAAGACTACGAGGCAAGATCTCATCTTGCGCCTGATCTCCGAGCGCGACCTCGGCACGCAGCAGGACGTCGTCGTCGCGCTCGCCGACGAGAACATCGAAGTCGCGCAGGCTACCGTAAGCCGTGACCTCGCCGAGCTCGGGGTCCTCAAGGTCGGCAGCCGCTACCTGGCGCTGCCGCACGATCCCGGTTCCGCAGGCATCGAGGTCCTTCCCAGCTTCGTCCTCGGCATCGTGCCCACCCAGAATCAGGTCGTAATCCACACCCGCGACGGCACGGCCGGCGCCGTCTCCAGCGTCCTCGACAGGGTCAAGGGCCTGAAGATAGTCGGCACCCTCGCCGGCCAAGACACCGTGCTCGCCATAGCCCCGGACGCGGACGCCGCCGCCGAGGTTGCGAACCTCATCGCCGACGTGTGCCGCGCGAAAACGCGACCTGCTGGCAACGTCGAGTAGTTGAGGGCCGAACGTTCGGACGGCCGGGTACTCGACCTGATAGTGCTCCGAGAGCATCTGTCTATCTGCCGTCTGGATGCAGGGGCGGGGGTACCCGCGTGGGCCGCGAGAGCATCCTTCTTCTCCGTGACGCGCATGGAGGACGAACTCTCTGTCGTCTGTCCAGGCGAGGTCGTGCCCGAAGGCATCACTCAGGAGCGGGGCTGGCGCGCCATCAAGCTCGAGGGGCCTTTTGATCTCTCGATGGTCGGAATCCTGGCTTCCGTGGCGTCACCACTGGCTGAGGTAAGCGTGAGCATCTTCGCCGTCTCCACCTTCGACACTGACTACGTGCTCGTCAGGGAGGGACAACTCGACCTCGCCGTTGATACCCTACGAGAAAGTGGGCATAGGGTAGGCGACTATTCGGCGGGTGGAAGATGAGCATGCGGATCAGGTTCGTGCGGCACGCGACATTCGTTTTCGAGGCCGGCGGTCGGCGGGTGATGGTCGACCCGATGCTAGCCCCCGCGGAGGCTACCGATCCCGTGGCGAACACGCCAAACCAGCGGCGCAACCCACTCGTGGACCTGCCGTTCGGGGACGAGGGGACGCTCGCCCTGCTGGAAGCAACCGACGCGGTGCTGGTCACGCACACCCACACGATCACTGGGACGGTAGGTCGCGGGATCTCATCCCAAAGCAAACCCCCATCGTGTGCCAGCCGGAGGATTGGGACGAGATCAGCGCTGCCGGATTCCGGCGTGTCACGCCGGTGGAGGACGGTCTGGAGTGGGGCGGCTTGAGGTTCACCCGTACCGGTGGCAAGCACGGCACGGGTGAGATCGGACACCTTATGGCGCCCGTCTCAGGCTTCGTGGTAAGGGCGGAAGGTTCGCCGACCCTGTACGTGGCAGGGGATACGATCTTCTGCCCCCAGGACGAGGAGGCACTGGACGCTCACGATCCCGACGTGGTCGTGAACGCCGGCGCAGCTCCTCGAAGGAGACCCCATAACCATGATCGCGGAACACGTGGCCAAGGTTTGTCACGCTCTGCCCGACACATATGTCGTCCCCGTGCACATGGAGGCGATCAACCACTGCCTCCTCACACGCGACGATCTCAGAGAGGAGCTGCAGCAGGAAGGACTCGCAGAACGGGTAGAGATTCCCGCCGACGGCAAGACGCTCGAAGTGCCGTAGATATATTTCAGGAGGAACCATGCTAGAAGGAAAGAAGGTCGTGCTCGCCTACTCGGGCGGATTGGACACGTCGGTCTGCGTGAAGTGGTTGGAGGAACAAGGAGCCGTGCCCTACGCACTGTACCTGGACCTCGGCCAGGGTGAACCCGCCGAAGACGTGAGGGCTAAGGCGCTCCGGATAGGCGCCGCGGACGCCTTCGTGCGCGACGCGAAGGCGGAGTTCGCGGACGAGTACGTCGCCCCCGCGATAAAGGCGAACGCGCTCTACGGCGGGAAGTACCCGCTCTTTACGGCCCTGGCGCGCCCCCTCATCGCGAAGAAGCTCGTCGAGGCCGCGCGGGAGGTCGGGGCCACCCATATCGCCCACGGTTCGACGGGGAAGGGCAACGACCAGGTCCGCTTCGACGTGACCACGGCCTCCATCGCCCCCGACCTGACCGTCGTTGCCCCCGTCCGCGACTGGAACATGAGCCGCCCCGAGGAGATGGCCTACGCCGAGGAACACGACATCCGCGTCCCGACCACGAAAGAGTCTCCCTACAGCGTGGACGAGAACCTCTGGGGCCGCTCGATCGAGGCAGGGCCACTAGAAGACCCGGACCACGAGCCCACAGAAGACGTATTCGAGGTGACGACCTCCCCCGAAAACGCCCCCGACGAGCCGCAGTACGTCGAGGTCGGCTTCGAAGAAGGCTTGCCTAAAAGCCTGGCCGGGGAAGAACTGCCACTGGTAGATCTCATAGCCGAACTCGGAACCATCGCCGGCGCGAACGGCGTCGGCCGCATCGACATGATCGAAGACCGCCTCGTCGGTATAAAGAGCCGTGAGATCTACGAAGCTCCCGCCGCCCTCACCATTGTGGCCGCCCACCGCGAACTCGAGACCCTGACCCTCACCAGAGACGTCCTCCGCTTCAAAACCACCGTAGAACAACGCTACGCCGAGCTCGCCTACGAGGGCCTGTGGTTCACCCCGCTCAAAACCGCCCTCGATGCCTTCATCGCGGAGACCCAGAAGACGCTAACAGGGACCATCCGCCTCAAGCTCTACAAAGGCAATGCTACCGTCGTCGGCCGCATGGCCCCGAAGGCCCTCTACAGCATAGACCTCGCCACCTACGATCCCATCAGCACCTTCGACGAGGCCGCCGCAGCAGGCTTCATCGCCCTCTGGGGCCTCTCCGCCCGCCAATGGGCAAGCGTCAACGGCCGCACAGAGTACAGTCCCACTTCGCCATAACACTGAACTCATAGTTTGTGCTGTAGGTCAGAATAGCCCATTTTGCAGGATTTTTAGAGCGAGACAACCTGGCTGCGACCGTGTTTGTTAGCTAAGCGTGAACATGAGGTCAAGTGTAAATCTGCAGCATAGGTCAACTTGTGCCTCGGTCGTGCGAACTCGGTGACCATGGCCTTCACGGCCGCCGGCCGACAATGTCCCGGCGCTCTCGTCCTCCACGTCTTGCCCCGCGTCTCGTGGGAACAGCACCAAGCTTCTCGTGGTCGCAGAACGACTTTTCTTGATTTATTTTGCATCAAATATTGTACATCCAAACAAGGGGGACGAAGATGGGCGTCGGGAGAGCGGGGCCTCGACTCCGAAGCGCCTAGCGTGGACTGGACTGGAGACGACTATTCGGCTGAGGAGCTCGAGTTGCTGCCCGAGGCGGCGGGTGCGGCTTCGTTGGGGTGCGGCAATCCCACTGCCCTTGCCACGCTCTCCCCAGGAAAGGTTGTCCTGGACCTGGGCGGCGGCGGTGGGATCGACGTGCTGCTCTCGGCGAGGAGGGTTTCTCCCGTCGGCAAGGCCTACGGGCTGGACATGACGGACGAGATGCTAGAGCTGGCCGAGAAGAACCGGGTGGAGGCGAGGACGGAGAACGTCGAATTCTTGAAGGGCGAGATCGAGAACATCCCGCTGCCGGAGGGCCATGTGGACGTAGTGATCTCCAATTGCGTCATCAACCTCTCGACCGACAAGGCCAGGTCGATAGGCGAAGCGTACCGGGTCCTGAAGCCGGGCGGGCGTTTCGCGGTCTCGGAACATGGTGTTCCTGGGTGACAAGGGCAAATTGCCTGCCGAGCTGCGAGCTGGTGAGGTTGCTGCGGCGACACCGGAGGTGCGACTGCGGAGGAGGCGGAGGTCTCGCTGGCGAGCGTCTTTATCAGGGGCCGCAAACCGTCCGGGAGGGTGGCATCGTAAGCGCCGAAAAGCTTGGGGTCGTGGACGAGAACGGCCTGCGTCGCAACGCCGCTGAGAAGGGCGATGTCGAGGAAGGGGTGGAGCGGCTCGTCGCGCTGGGTGGGGCCCTCTCAGACCCCATACGGGTGAGGATGCTCGGCATGATGGCCGACGGAAGGGACTGCTGCGACTTCTCTGGCTCCGGGGCGCAGCGGATGAGGGGGACGAGGGCTTCTGCGTCTGCGAGTTCGAGGAAGCCTTTTCGATGGTGGGTCAGTCGAAGGTCTCCTACCACGTAAAGAAGCTCAAGGACGCCGGGCTGGTGCGCGAGGAGCGGCGCGGGTGGTGGGCCTTCTACTCCCTCGACCGGGAGGCCGCAGGGCAACTCCTCGCCGAGGCTGCGGTCCATCTCGATAGCATCCCTAGAGTTGGCTGATCGGTGAACGGGAGATCGAGAGCGAGTACTCTTCCTTTGCACCCACAACTCGGCTCGCTCCCAGATGGCAGAGGAGTTGTTGAGGGACCTGGCGGGAGATCATTTCGAGGTGTTCAGCGCGGGTATCGGGGTGAGGCGCGTCGGGCGGGAGGCGATCTCCGTCATGGCGGAGATCGGAATGGACATCTCCTCCCAGGAGTCTAAGACGCTGGAGCGTTACCTCGGAGAACCCTTCGATCTCGTCATAACCGTCTGCGACGACGCAAACGAAGCCTGTCCAGTCTTCCCCGGAGCAAGTAAGCGCCTGCACTGGTTCTTCCCTGACCCCCCGCGTGCGGAGGGAGAGCGACGCCTCGCGGCGTTCCGACAGGTGCGAGACCAGATAAGATTTCGGATCGAGAACGATCTGATCGACGCCGTGGACTGATCCCGGGCGCGCGATCGCCTTCGCGATGATCTCCGACCGCG
>JBKPOM010000019.1:0-3895 GCA_046733115.1 Actinomycetota bacterium
GAGTGAAGCGTGCGCGAAAAGGAAGAAGCCGTGATCGAAGGAGCGGGGCACTCTTGAGCCTCCGAATCGATGGGAGGACGGGCTAATGGAGACGAAGGTCGTCGACGGCGCTACGCTTGAGGAACTGCTCCCCGTCGCGGATGCGGTGGACGCCCTGGAGGCGGCGTTCCGGGACGGCCCCATGCCCGACGCCCCCCTCAGGAGCTGCTTGCCGGTGGCGGGGTCGGACGGGGACGGGGAACTGCTCCTGATGCCGGTGGCCGGCGCGGGCGTGGCCGGGGTCAAGCTGCTCACGGTGGTCCCTTCCAACCCTGGGTGCGGTTTCCCTCTCATCCAAGGCGTCTACGTCCTCTTCTCCGGGGCGGCCCTGGCGCCCGCGGCGGTCTTCGACGGCGCCGCCCTGACCGGAGTGCGCACCGCGGCCGTCTCGGCCCTAGCCACCCGCCACCTCGCGCCCCAAGGGGCGCGACGCCTCGTCCTCTTCGGCGCCGGCGCCCAAGCCGAAGCGCATCTGGGCGCTATGTGCGCGGTGCGCCCCGTGGAGGAGGTCTTCATCGTCGACAGTAGTCCCGAGCGGGCCCTCCGGCTCGCCGAAATGGCCCGTGCGACGGGCCTCGATGCCTCCGTGGCCGGACCGGAGGCCGTGGCGGAGGCGGACCTTATCTGCACCTGCACCACGAGCCCCAAGCCGGTCTTAAACGGTGCGCTCCTCAAAGGGGGCGCCCACGTGAACGCCGTCGGGGCCTACAAGCCCGACCGCCGCGAGCTGGACACCGAAACGGTGGCCCGCGCCCGCGTGGTGGTGGAGGCGAGGGACGTGGCCTTCGAGGAGGCCGGGGATCTTCTCATCCCCATCGAGGAGGGTAGGATCGGCAAGGACCATATCGTCGCCGACCTGGGCGAGCTGCTAAGGGGCAAGGCGGTGCGCCAACGTTCCGAAGACGTGACGGTATTCGAGTCCGTGGGCATGGCGTACGAGGACCTGATTATCGCTCGCGCGGCAACCGAGCGGATGAGCTCGTGATCGAGGGGAGAAGTAGGGTACACGAGTGCCGATAGAGAACGCACCGCTTTCGGTCAGCACTACCGACTACCACACAGCCGGGGAACCGTTCCGGATAGTGAGCGGCGTGGGACCCATCCCCGGAAAGACCGTGCTGGACAAGCAGGAGTGGGCCATCGAGAATCTCGACCACGTGAGGCGCCTCCTGGTCTACGAGCCCCGGGGCCACGCCGACATGTACGGCTGCTTCGTCACCGAGCCGGACGACGAAGATGGGGGCCTCGGCGTCCTGTTCTTCCACAACGAGGGCTTCTCGACCGCCTGCGGCCACGGCACGATCGCGCTCGCCATCTGGGCCATCGAGAGCGGCGTCTTCGCCCCTTCCGAGCCCGAAACCCAGATGGTGATAGACGTCCCATCGGGCCGGCTGCCCGTCGTGGTGCAGGTAGTGGATGGTTTCGTGCCCGACTTTCTGCTGGGGGAGGACCCAGAGGAGGTTAAACGGGGGCTTAAGCGGTCGCTGCGGCGCCTGCTCGACCAGCGTTTCGATAATCTGCTCTTCGCCCACGGGGTGCCGCTCGTAGGAGGGGGCAAGGAGGCCCTAGGCGCGTTCCTCGAGCAAGGCCACCATTATAGCGGTAGTCAGTGCAGTTGACCCACTCCTCCGAGCGTCAGCCTCGTTGGCCAATCGGCTACGTGAGGACGTACGGTGAGGCATCGTCCAAGCCTCGGCATAACGATGGGTCAATACCACTGCACACCGCTATAGGTTGAAGATGGTTTGACAACAACCAAGCCAGTACGAAACTACCGGATCCAATAAACGCCGCGTCAACAATTGTCAGCAGTAGCGTCAGCAGTAGAGGCGATATTTAGCGATATTGGCGGATACTTGACGGAGAGCTCAGAGTTACAAGTACCTGCAAAACAGCCAGTTTTAGCGGAATTCGGAGTAGGGAACAGGCTTACTCGTAATGAGCAGGTCAGCGGTTCGAGTCCGCTCGTCAGCTCTCTCCTTTTTATGGGGAGCGCCTCTGGATGGGGATCGTTGTCGTGCTGATGATGTGGTTGGGGTTCCCCTACGCCAAATACGTCTAACCCGCTTAGCGATGAAGCAAGGAGGTGGATCGCTGAGCTTCGCTGCTGCGTGCTTGGCTATCCTCGCGTGCCGAGACGTTCGAGAGCGCGTGAGATGCCCCTGTCGTTACCTAGCTCCCTGTGCAGGACCAGCGCCTCCTCGTACAGGCACATGGCGCGTCCCCCCTCGCCCAAAGAGCGCAAAACGTCCCCGAGGTTGATCAGGGCGAAGAGATCACTGGCACCCTAGTGGGTGTGCAGCCCTTTGGCGGCTTCGGCATGAGCGGCACCGACTCGAAGGCCGGTGGCCCTGACTACCTGCTGCTGCACATGCTCGCCAAGACCGTCGTCAAGAGGTTCTGATGATGGACTAAGAGATGATTTCATAACCCTCTTCGCAAGCGATTGAAGCACACGAGGGCGCAGCCCAGTTCGAGGAATGCCTCGTGGATATCGGCTCTCCGTTCGTAGCGGACGCACAGCCGCCGGTAGCAAGACAGCCAAGCCAGCGTCCGCTCCACGACCCACCGGTGCCGACCGAGCCTCTGGCTGCTTTCTACTGCCCTTCTTGCTATGCGCGCCTTGATGCCCCGGCGGTCCAGAAACCTCCGGCAGCGCTGGTAGTCGTAGCCTTTGTCGGCGTGCAGCTTTTCGGGCCGCTTCCTGGGCCGTCCCCTTGGTCCCTTTACTGGCTCGACGCCGTCGACCAACTCCTCGAAGATCTTTGAGTCGTGGACCTGGGCCCCGGTAAGCACCGCGACGAGCGGCGTGCCGTTCCCGTCGACGAGCAGGTGGCGTTTCGAGCCGGGTCTGCCGCGGTCCACCGGGTTGGGACCGGTCTTCTCCCCCCCTTTTTGGCCGGCGTGCTAGCCGAGTCCACCGACGCCCTGGACCAGTCGATGAGACCCGCTTGTCCTAGCCGATCGAGCAGCGCCCGCCGCAGGCGCTGCCATACGCCTGCCTCTTGCCAATCACGCAGCCGCCGCCAGCAGGTTACCCCGCTGCAACCGAACTCCTCCGGAAGCATCCGCTAGGGAATGCCGCTCCTCAAGATGTAGACGATGCCCTCGAGCGCGGCCCGGTCGGGAACCCGCGGCCTCCCACCTTTCGACTTGGGTGATTCGGCCGGGAGCAACGGCCCGATCACCTCCCACAACCCCTCGCTCACCAAGGCCTCCGGCATCTTCAGAACCTCCGATCCCCCGAAAGGTCTACCCCCGTCGGCTGCCGCTCCTAGCTAACACCACGCTGGCCAGCACGACCGCCCCGCCCGCCGCCTGCCAGGGGCCCAGGGCCTCGCCGAGGATCGCCCAGGCCAGCGCCGCCGCGATCGTCGGTTGCAGGAGCAGGGCCACCGAGGAGAAGGCGGCCGGCAGCCCGGCGAGGGCGTAGGCGACGAGGCTCTGGCCGAGGACCTGGGAGACGAGTGCCACGGCGAGAAGCAACGCCCAGCCCTGCCAGGAGGCGGTCAGCAGGCCCTCGCCCGAGAGCAGGGCGACGGGCAGGAGCGCGGCGCAGGCGGCGGGGGCGCCGTAGGCCATGACGGCGGCGGTCGGAAACCGGGGACGAAGCCCGGAGGTGAACAGCGCGAGGAGTTCGCGCAGACCCGATGGGCGCCCCGGTTTCCCCGACCGCCGTCCCTCGATCTCCATCCACGCCAACAGGATCGGGAGGGCGAGGAGGACCCGCCAGAAGGCGGTGGCGACCGGCCCGACCTCGCTTATCTTCACGAAGATCGGCGCGAAGGCTATGCCCGCCGCCCCGGCGAGCAGCGCCGCCAAAGCGAGACTCGCGGGGACGGCGGGCCCCGCTTTG
>JBKPOM010000020.1:0-9551 GCA_046733115.1 Actinomycetota bacterium
GCCTGGTCCTGAAGTGGTCTATAGGTCTGACCATCGCGATGTCCATCCTGGTGACCCTCCAGGCATACGTCCTCAAGTTCATGATCCCCGGTTAGGAGGAGGGGCTGAGGACCTTGAAGGAGTCGCGCTACTGCGAGGCCAGCAGGATAGCGACGTAGAAACCTATGTCGAGTGCGGTTGCACGGCACGCAATCGTGACACGTTTAGCCGTTTCGCAGAAGGCCCAGGCTCTGTCATCATCTAGGTGCTCAGCGCTAGGCGAAGCCGGGGTATTCCTTTAGCCGGCAGCCGAGTGCTAAATCGCAACCCTCGCGTGTTTGTGTTTCGGAAACATGGCGTTGATGAGGATCCAGCCGATAGGGAAGAGCCCGAAGCAGATTCCGAGCAACGTGGAGTCTAACGCCAGGCCGATCGGCATCCTGTAGAGCACCACCGCGATGACGAGGGCCGTGGCCAGTGTCGCGAGGGAGGCCCACTGCGCCGGGATGCGGATGCCGGCCAGGAGAACGAAAAGTACGATTATGGGTATCAGCGCGACGATCGCCGAGAGCATCAGACTGTTCGCGACCGGATCGTAGATCAGTTGGTACATCAGGCTCCCCTTCCTGGTGCTGTTGTTACGCTAATCTCGTGCGGCGGCTACCTACAGCTCCCAACGCGAAATATGGCATCGTCGGGTCTCCGACGTAAGCCTTTCGAATGTGCTCAGCAGATCAGGGCCACCCGCACGTCGTTGACGTTGGTGCCCGTCGGCCCGGTGACGAGCAGGGCCTCGCCGGCCCGGAGCGCCGGATACGAATCGTTGTCCGACAACGCCTCCTCCGGGTCCACGTCGTTCTCTCTGATTTGCTCCGCCGTTTGCCCGTCGACGATCCCACCCGCCGCCTCGGTCGAGCCGTCGTGGCCGTCGGTATCAGCGGAGAACGCCGCCCAACCCTCGACACCATCCAACTCGAGCGCCAACGCGAGCGCGAACTCCTGGTTCGGACCGCCCTCACCGCCCCCACGCACCGTAACCGTCGCCTCCCCACCCGAGACGATGGCACAAGGCGCGGGAAGGGGGTTGCCGCCCGCCAGCACCTCCCTGACGATCGCCGCGTACATCGACGCTGCCCCGAGGGCGTCGCCCGTGAGGGTGGTTGTAAGCAGCAGCGGCGTGTACCCGAGTTCCTCTGCCTTCTCCGCGGCGACCTCGGCTGCGTGCCTGCCGCTTCCGCAGATAACGTTCACGACGTTGTCGAAGACGGGGTCGTCCGTCGCCGGGGTCTCCTCCGCGTCCCGCAGGTGTTCGGCGATGCTCTCCGGCGGCTCTATCCGATAGCGCTCCAGGACGCGCCTCGTGCCTTCGAGGGTCGTCGCATCGGGGGCGGTGAGGCCGCTCGCGATGGAAGATGGGTCGTCCCCGACCACGTCGGAGAGCAGGAGGGCCACCGTCGGAGCCGGGTAGGCGAGCCGCGCCAGGCCGCCGCCCTTCAGGACCGAGACGTGCTTCCTGACGGCGTTGATCGCCCCGATGTCGGCCCCGCTCCTAAGGAGGTCACCCGTAAGCTTCTTCAAATCGCCCAGCTCGATGGGCGGCGCCGGGTCGGCGAGCAGCGCCGACGCTCCGCCCGAGATGAGCGCCAGCAGAAGATCCCCCTCCCTAACGGACTCGGCCAACTCTTGCACCTTCCTTGCGGCCTCGACGCCCCTCTCATCGGGCTCGGGATGGGAGGCGAAAGCGGTATCGAAATCTTCCGGGCCGGGATCGTGGCCGTCCTTGGTCACCACGAGCCCGCCGACGACCATCTCTCCGAGAAGCCCCTCGGCGGCTTTCGCCATTGCCCCGGCGGCCTTGCCTGCCGCGACCACGAACACCTTCTCGAGTGTGAAGCGCGTGCCTTCGACGACGATGGCGCCGTCTTCGATCTCGAGCGCACGCCCCACGGCCCGCTCGGGATCGGCCGCGGCCAGACCGGCCGCCCATATCTCCTCCAGGTCCTTCCGCACGGAACCATTGTAGCGGTCTGCGCGCCACACGCCCGCTGTAATCAGCATTTCAGCAAAGAAAAAGCTGACAAGCTGAAGTGCTGAAATACTGAAGGGCCGAGAGCTTGCAGAGAGGGTGAACCCCTTTGCAAGCTGCTTTGGGGTATGCTGGTGGCGGAAGGAGGGGCGGCATGAGGTTCAGCGCGAACGTTTCCATCCTGTTCAAAGAGGTCCCGTTCCTGGACCGGTTCCGACGGGCGGCGGAGGCGGGCTTCTCGGCGGTCGAGTTCTGGTGGCCGTCGGACGAGGATGTCGACGCGGTAGAGAAGGCCGTCGAAGACGCAGGCGTTGAGGTCGCGCTTTTCAACTTCGACGCCGGAGACATGGCGGCTGGAGACAGGGGGCTCGCGGGAGACCCCGAGCGGCAGCGGCAGTTCAGGGACAATATACCCGTAGCCCTGGATCTTGCACGGTCCCTCGGATGCAAGAGAATGAACGCGCTCGTAGGTCACGAAGCCCCCGGCATGGACCGCGACGAACGATTAGCGCTGGCGCGCGAGAACGTTCGCTTCGCCGCCCGGAAAGCCGAAGCGGCTGGCGTCACGGTCATGGTCGAGGCCGTCAACACGTTCGAGAACGGGCCGTATCTCCTGCACACGACGGAGCAGGCCGTGGAGTTCGTGGAGAACATCAGGAGGGAGAACGTAAAGCTACAGCACGACTTCTATCACATGCAGCGGATGGAGGGGAACCTCGTGGCGAACCTTCGCGAGCACATCGGCCTGATCGGGCACGTTCAGGTCGCCGACTCTCCAGATCGCGGCGAGCCCGGCACGGGGGAGATCCACTACCCGTTCGTCCTCGGCGAGCTGGAGCGACTCGGCTACGACGGCTACGTCGGCCTCGAGTACAACCCGACGACGGAGGCAACAGAAGAGAGTTTCGGCTGGCTGCCGAAGGAGCTGCGGGGCAAAGATGTCGCTGTTTCGGAACTGAGACTATAGAAAAGGAGCGATGTGGCTGACACGGTAGGTTTCATTGGGCTTGGGATCATGGGCAAACCCATGGCGGAGAACCTCATCGAGGCGGGCTACGATCTCGTTGCGTACAACCGCACCCGCGAGAAGGCCGAGCAACTCGACGGCGCCACGGTCTCAGACACCCCGAGAGAGGTAGCAGAGCAATCCGACGTTATCGTCACCATGCTTCCGGACTCGCCGCAGGTCGAGGAGGTACTCGCGGGGGAAGATGGGGTGTTTGAAGGCGTCGAAGACGGAGACCTGATCGTGGACATGAGCACGATCTCGCCCGTCGTCACCGAAGAACTTTTCGAGAAGGCGAAGGAACGAGGCGCCTCGATGCTGGATGCGCCGGTTAGCGGTGGAGACGTCGGGGCTATCGAGGGTGCTCTTTCCATCATGGTCGGCGGTAGCGAAGAGGATTTCGAGCGGGCGCTTCCGCTCTTCGAGGTTATGGGCGGGACGGTTACCCACGTCGGACCTGTGGGGACGGGGCAGGTCGTCAAGGCTGCAAACCAAATCGTGGTCGCGCTCACCATCGAGGCCGTCTCGGAGGCGCTGGTGCTCGGTTCCAAAGGCGGGGTTGCGCCCGACAAGATACTCGACGTTCTCGGCGGGGGGCTTGCCGGCAACAAGGTCATGGAGGTCAAGCGGGAGAAGATGTTGGAGCATTCCTTCGATCCTGGCTTTCGGGTAGAATTGCACCACAAGGATCTGGGGATAGCGCTCGCGGCCGGCAGGGAGTACGGGGTAACCCTTCCCGTCACGGCGATCGTGGATCAGATGCTTGAGACATTGAAGACGAGGGGAAGAGGGGATCAGGACCATTCCGCGCTCTTGACGCTGATAGAAGAGTCGTCAGGACACGAGATAGGGAGCTAGGGCTCCAAGAGGGAGGCTCGTATGAATCGGGAACAGCTTATAGAGACGATGCAGGAGATCCTAGGCCCTGCGGGCGTTATCCACAGGCACGAGGAGCTGCGCACCTACGAGTGCGACGGCCTGATGAACTACCGCGTGATCCCCGACCTCGTCGTCCTCCCCGAATCGGCAGAACAGGTCCAACAAATAGTCAAAACGTGCTACGACGAAGGCATCCCCTTCGTGGCGCGTGGCTCGGGCACGGGCCTCTCGGGTGGAGCACTTCCCGTCGAATCAGGCGTCCTCATCGTCCTTACCAGAATGCGGCGCATCCTCGAGGTGGACATCCCGAACGGCCGCGTCGTCGTAGAGCCCGGCGTCATAAACGTGTGGGTCTCTCAGGAGGTTGCGGATGAGGGCTACTACTATGCTCCCGACCCGGCGAGCCAGATCGTCTCCTCCATCGGCGGAAACCTCGCGGAGAATAGCGGTGGCGTCCACTGCCTGAAATACGGCTTTACCACCAACCACGTGATGGGCGCCGAGGTCGTCCTTCCCGACGGCTCGGTCGTCCACATCGGCGGCGGAAAATCGCCCGACGCCCCCGGCTACGAACTGCTCGGCGCCTTCGTCGGTTCGGAAGGGACTCTGGGCATCGCGACGAAGATAACGCTCAGGATTTTGCGCCAGCCCGAGGCCGTGAGGACGCTTCTCGCGGCGTTCAAGGACACGGAGGAGGCAGGTGGGGCCGTCTCGGGGATCATTGGCGGCGGCATCGTGCCCGCGGCCATCGAGATGATGGACTCGCTCACCATTGAGGCGGTCGAAAGGCAAGTTTCGCCCGGCTTCCCCGAGGCCGGCGCCATCCTGATCGTCGAGCTCGATGGACCCGAGGCCGAGGTCGCGAACCAATTCGAGCAGGTCATAAAGGTCTGCGAGGAGAACGACGCCTCGGAGATAAGGGTCGCCGAGGACGACGAGGAGCGCGCCCTGTTCTGGAAGGGCCGCAAGGCCGCCTTCGGCGCGATGGGTTCCATCTCCAACGACTACTACGTCCAGGACGGGGTCGTCCCGCGCACGGAGCTCGGGACGGTCCTGAAGAAGATAGCGGACCTGAGCGAGGAGTACGGTCTCAGGGTCGCCAACGTATTTCACGCAGGCGACGGCAACCTCCACCCGCTTGTCCTCTACGACAACGATACTCCCGGCGAAGCAGAGAAAGCCGAAGAGTTAGCCGGGGAGATCGTGTTCGCTTGCCTCGAGCACGGCGGGTCGCTCACGGGCGAGCACGGCATCGGGCGCGACAAGATGAAGTACATGCCCCAGATGTTCACCACGGAGGATATGGACGTGATGCAACTCTTGAGGTGCGCCTTCGACCCGCACAGGATATGCAACCCGGGCAAGATATTTCCGACCCCCCGCCTTTGCGGCGAACGCCCGGGCCCCTTCCACATGCACCCGGTCCAGAAGGCCGGACTGGCGGAAAACTTCTAATGCAGACGCAGAACGTACCCACGGAAGAACTGCAGAACATAGTAGGCGAGGAGCACGTCAGGCAAGCCTCGTCCGAGGACGCGGTAGACGCCGTCGAGCCCTCACTCGTCGTCGAGCCGGGGACGATCGAGGAGACGAGCGAGGTCATGAAGCTCGCGAGCCGCGAAGGGCTCGCCGTCTCGCCGCGCGGTGGCGGGACTAAGATGGGCCTCGGGAACCCCCCAAGGGCCGTCGACCTCATCCTCAGCACCGCGCGCATGGACGGGATCATCGAGCACGTACCCGGAGATCAGATCGTACGCACCCAGGCCGGCCTGAAGCTGCAAGATTTGCAAGAGAACCTCGCCGGATCGAACCAGATGCTCGGCGTGGACCCCCCCGAAGAAGGGGCAACCGTCGGCGGCATCGTGGCGGCCAACGCCTCGGGACCACGGCGCCTCAGATACGGCACCGTGAGGGACCTGATCATCGGCGTCAAAGTGGTGCTTGCCGACGGCACGGTGGCGAAGGCCGGCGGAAAGGTCGTCAAGAACGTGGCCGGCTACGACCTCTCCAAGCTGTTCACCGGCTCCCTGGGAACCCTCGGCATCATCGCCGAGGCCAACTTCAGGCTGCACCCGATCCGGGAGTCCTCCAGGACCGTCTTCTTGGAGTTGGACGATCACACGCAGATTCCGGATGTGGCGCAGGCCCTCACGCACTCCTCTTTTAGCCAGTTCGTGCTCGACGCCCTGGAGATGCGTTGGGAGAACGACCGGGGCGTGATCGCCGCGCTTTTCGAGGGCATCGAGCCGGCCGTGGAGGCGCAATCCTCCGCCGCGACCGAGCTCCTGCGCTCCCACGGCGAGGCGAACGTCCTCGGCAAAGACGACGGCGACGAGTTCTGGGACAGCTTCACGCTCCGGCCCTGGGCAACGGGCGACGTGGCGCTCAAGATCGGCGCCCCGCCCTCCGAGCTCGCGGCCGTTCTCGACTCGGCCATCGGTGCGGCGGAGCGCGCGGGCGTCGAGGTTCGACTTTCCGGCCACGCAGGGACCGGGGTGACGTTTGTGGGGCTCTCCGGCGAAGACGACGGGCTCGTTGATGTCGTCGAGGAGGTGCGCGAGATTCGGGTCCGCAGGGGCGGCAGCGTGGTCGTGCAGGAAGCTCCTCTCGCGGTTAAGGAGAGGCTAGACGTGTGGGGTTCAGGCGGGAACTACCTCGGCCTCACGCGGCGGGTAAAGGAGAAGTTCGATCCGGGGTACACCATGAACCCCGGTAGATTCCTGGGAGGCATCTAGTGACCGAACGCAACGGTTCCGGCGGGGAGGACCGCTACGAAGCCACGGACGCGACGGAGCGCCGAAATCCCGAGGGCACGACGGGCAATGAGGCGATGGCCGAAGCCATAGGCGCGGGCAGCCCCGAGGACATCGGCCAGAGCACCCGCGCCGCGGGCGACTCGATCCAACAGACCATCGGCGAGGCCCGGGCCGAGAGCGGCTCCTACACGTTCCCCGCCTTCGATGACCATCACCCGCCCGAGAAGGACCTGATAGACGACTGCGTCCACTGCGGCTTCTGTTTACCGACCTGCCCGACCTACGTCCTCTTCGGGGAGGAGATGGATTCTCCGCGCGGGCGCATCTACCTTATGAACAAGGGCCTCACCGAGGAGCCGATGAACGACGAGATGGTCCGCCACTGGGACCTCTGCCTCGGGTGCATGGCATGCGTCACGGCCTGTCCTTCGGGCGTGCAGTACGACAAGCTCATCGAGGCTACCAGGCAGCAGGTCGAGCGCCGCTACGAGCGCAGGGCCGATGACAAGGCTTTCAGGGAGATGATCTTCCAGTTCTTCCCCTACCCGAACCGGCTGCGCGCTATTGCCGCCCCGATGCGCCTCTACCAGCGCTTCGGCGTCGGGAACAAGCTGCGCAGGGCCGGCATCATGCAACGCATCCCGGCCAGGATGCGAGCTATGGAAGCCCTCCTTCCCGACCTGCCGAAAGAAGAGAAGATCCCGGAAGTAACCGGTCCATCGGGCGAGAAACGCAGCAGGGTCGGCGTCCTGACCGGCTGCGTGCAACGCGTTTTCTTCTCCCCCGTAAACGCCGCCACCGTCCGCGTCCTCGCCGCCGAAGGCTGCGAGGTCATCGCGCCCAAACAGGGCTGCTGCGGCGCCCTCTCCACCCACGCAGGTCGCGAGGAGGAGTCCCTCAACTTCGCCCGCAAGACCATCGATACCTTCGAGGACCTTGACCTGGACAACGTGATCGTCAACGCAGCCGGCTGCGGCTCGACGATGAAGGAGTACGGCTACCTCCTGCGCGACGACCCTGACTACGCCGAGAGGGCCAAAGCTTTCAGTGCGAAGGTCCGCGACGTCTCGGAGTTTTTGCAGGAGCTCGGCCCTGTGGCGGAACGGAACCCGCTGCCCGTTACGGCCGTCTACCAAGACGCCTGCCACCTGGCGCACGCGCAGGGCGTCCGCCGGCAGCCGCGCCAGACCCTCAAGCAGATACCGGGGATGGACTTAAGAGAGATCAAAGAGGCCGAGGTCTGCTGCGGGTCTGCGGGCATCTACAACATGGTCGAGCCAGAGCCCGCGGCCGAGCTTGGGGAGCGCAAGGCGAACAACATCCTCAAGACCGGGGCGCAGGTGATCGTCACCTCCAACCCCGGGTGCATGCTCCAGATCCAATCATCCCTCAAGAGGATGGGTCACGAGGGCATACCGATGGTCCACCCTATGGAGGTTCTCGACGCCTCCCTGCGCGGAGAGCTGGTAGAGACGCTGCTAGATAAATAGCATGAGGGCCGCCCGCTCCCTCCTCGCTGTCCCCGCCACAAGGCGGAAGATGGTCGAGAAGGCGCTCGCCTCGGACGCCGACGCCGTCTTCCTCGACCTCGAGGACGCCGTCGCCCCCGACGACAAGGCTGGCGCCCGCGGGGACGTAGTCCGTGCTCTAAGAGACTTCGACTGGCGTGGCCGTCCGGCCCTCTTCAGGGCCAACGCCCTCGACACGCCGTACTTTTACCGGGATCTGATCGAAGTGGTCGAGGCCGCCGGCGACTCCCTTGACGTGGTCATGATCCCCAAGGTGAACCGCCCCGCGGAGCTCCACGCCGTCGCCGTTCTGCTCTCCCAGTTGGAGCTGGCGACCAACCTGAACGTGGGCAAGATCAAACTAGAAGCCCAGATAGAGAGCGCCGAAGGCCTGACCAACGCTGACGCGATAGCCCGCGCCACCCCTCGCCTCGAAGCGCTCCACTTCGGCCCCGGCGACTTCGCGGCGAGCCTGCGCATGCCGCAGACGAGCATCGGCACCATGGACGAGTGGGACGCGGCCTACCACGGCCACCGATTCCACTACGCCATGCAGCGCATCGTGGTCGCGGCCCGCGCTGCCGGCCTGCGCGTCCTCGACGGACCCGTCGCCGACTACGGCGACGAGGAAGGCTTGCGGAATAGTTCTCTCGTCGCCCGCTCCCTCGGCTTCGACGGCAAGTGGTGCATCCACCCGGCCCAGATACCGGTCGTCAACGAGGCCTTCTCGCCCACCGACGAGGAAGCGGAGTGGGCAGAAAAAGTCGTCGCGGCCTACGAGGAAGCGAGCGCCGCCGGGTCTGGCTCGGTCAGCGTGGAAGGGCAGATGGTGGACGCGGCCTCCATAAGGATCGCGCAAAACACGCTCGACCTCGCCCGGCAAGAGGGATAGATCTGAGGGCTAATATCGACCCTCCGGCTTGCCGAAAAACGAGATCCTGCCTGCCACCGAGATAGCACGCCGGATGGTCGCCGAGGCGTTGCGGGGCCCTTCTCGACTCCTACGGTAGGAAGGTAAGGCCCCCGCCGGACAGGCTGGTTGTGCGGCGATGTAAGATGGGCCGGTGAATGGCCCGAGACAACCGTCCGTGGCGCATCCCGCCGGACGGGATGCCCGCACCATACGGTGGTTGCAGCTCTTGCTGCTCGCGTCTGCGGCTGTGTTATTCAGCCTGCTGTATCTCCTGTCTGGGGGGTTCCGGTCCGAGACGAATCGGGCGCTAGGCATACTGGGACGCGGGGACATCGCCGGCTTGCGGGACTACATCGTCTCGTTCGGCCTGTGGGCGCCCGTGGCCTCTTGTTTCCTGATGGTTTTGCAGGCGCTGGTTGCGCCGGTACCGTCCTTCCTCATCACCTTCGCCAACGGGCTCGCGTTCGGAGTTTTCTGGGGTTGG
>JBKPOM010000021.1:0-8399 GCA_046733115.1 Actinomycetota bacterium
CACCGCGACGTGCTGGACTTCCTCGCGGAGGAGGTCCTCGAAAGCCAGCCCCAAGCCGTTAGGGAGTTCCTGCTAAAGACCTCGATCCTGGACAGCCTCACGGGCCCACTGTGCGACGCCATTACCGGCCGTACCGACGGAGATGAGATGCTGGAGAGGCTGGAGAGGGACAACCTCTTCGTAGTCGCCCTGGACGACGACAGGCGATGGTACCGTTACCACCACCTCTTCGCCGAGTTCCTGCGCGGCCGTCTGAAGCGTGAAAGCCCCGAGTGCGTGCGCGAATTACACCTCAATGCCTCCGATTGGAACGAGCAGAACGGAGGAGCATCTTCCGGCATCGAGCATGCTCTCTTAGCCGGCGACCACGAACGGGCGGCGCGGCTTATGGAGCGGGGGGTCGGCCAGAGCTGGTACCGTGGCGAAGTGGTTACACTGCTCGGCTGGCTCGAGAAGCTGCCCGAGGAGGTCATACGCAGCCGTCCGCTGCTCTTGATCTGGTACGCCGCAGCGCTGATGCTGGTAGGTAGGCCGGACGGCGTCGAAACCCTTCTCGGAGGAGCCGACCGTGCGCTCGGTGGAGACGCCGGTGAGGAGCCGTGGCCTGGCACGAACGAAGCCGAGCATCGGCAACTGCTTGCGACCGCAGCGGCCGTACGGTCCCTTTACGTCCAGCGTTCGGGAGAGGCGCGTGAAGCCGTCGAGCACGCCCAAAGAGCCCTCGCTCTCCTGCCCGAAGACAACCTGGAGCCTCGTCCCTTCGCCGCCATCACTCTGGCGGAAGCCTACCGGGCAGCCGGGGATGGAGAGGCGGCGATCACGGCCTTCGCCGAGGCAGGTGCCCTGGGCCGCCTCGCCGGCCACGACTACGTTGCCTTGAGCGCCATGGCCGCCAAGGCCCACCTCGAACTGGCAAAGGGTTGCCTCCGTGAGGCGGACGATGTTCTACGGCAGGCTCTCGACTTCGCGGCAAAGCGGGGGAGCGAGTTGCTGCCTGCCGTGGGAAGCGTGCGGATCGGGATGGGCGAGCTTTTATACGAGTGGGACGAGTTGGATGCTGCATCTCGCTACCTGATCGAAGGCGTGGAATTGGCCGCCCGCACGGGCGATGTCGAGATCCTCATGTGGGGTCACATCGCCCTCTCGGCGGTAAGGCAGGCGCGGGGTGATACTGAGGGAGCCTTGGCGGCGGCCCAACAAGCGGAACGGGTTGCCCAAAGCTACGGCATGGAGGAGGCAATCTTCGCCGCCGCGGTGTGGAAGGCGCGGCTATACCTGATGAGTGGAGATCTTGCGGCTGCATCCTCCGAGCATGAACGGGCTGCGGCAACCGCCGAGGTTCGTCCCTACTCGAGGACTCTAGAACAACTCACCCTGGCACGGCTGCTCATCGCCCGAAGCGAGCCCGACGAGGCCCTGCGTCTGCTGGAGCGACTTCACGAGACGACGAAGACGGTGGGCAAGAGGATAGAGATTCTGGCGCTTCAAGCACTGGCCCTGTGGGAGAGAGGCGAGAGAGAGCGGGCCGTGAGCACCCTGACGCAAGCCCTCGCTGTGGCCGAACCTGAAGGCTACGTAAGGACGTTCGTTAACGAAGGGTCTCCGATGGCCGAGATTCTCTCCGCGACACTTGAAGCCCAACGGAGAAACAGGCTGGAGCCGCCGGTCCCGGCGCACTACCTGAGGAAACTACGGGTTGCGCTGGAGCGAGACAGATCTGATACCGCCTCGCCGGAGGCAGTTCTTCCCGAACCTCCTAGCGAGCGCGAGTTGGAGGTCCTCACGCTGGTGGCCGCGGGCAAATCCAATCGCCAGATCGCTTCCGAACTGTTCGTCAGCGTGGGCACGGTAAAGACCCACGTAAACAATCTCTACCGCAAGCTCGGAGCGCACAGCCGCACGCAAGCGGTGGCAAGGGCCAAGGAGCTGAATCTGCTCTAGTTACTCTCGCCGGGGTTCCGAAGGGTTGTTGCCGGCTGTTGCCGGGCAGGTGCTGCCGGAGCAGGTCTCACACCGCCGTTGCCCTATCGCTGGCTCAGTCTTCTGAGAGACCTGGCAGACGCCACGGATGCCCGGCACGATGGGCCGGCCCTAAAGTGGACAAGGCCGTGGCGGTCCGTGCACGTGAATCTCTACCCCCTCGATCTACCTTTTGGCCGATCCATCTCCACCCACTGCCTGTGTACAAAGGTAAGCGAGACCGAAAGGTCATACGACGGACAAGAGAGGAGAACGAAGATGCCGGAAACATGGACCTCCGCGTCTTTGAGCAGCGGCGCGAGGAGATGCTGCGCGAGGCGGAGCTGAACCGCCTGACGAAGGCCTTGCGAGCGACGCGTAAGAGACTCGCCCCCTCCCGGTTGGCCTCAACCGTGGCGTGGGAGTTGATGTGGGCGGGCGGTCTCCTCCGCAAGCTCTTACGGACGCCGCAGAAAGACGACTAGAACCAGGAAGAGATGGCATGGACGAATCGAGAGGCTCCGATCCGATGAATCCCACAAACCCGATTCTGGCCCGCCACACGTCTCCAGATGACCGGAGCAGCGGCCATTTCGTAGTCCCTCTCGGCTCCGTAAGAAGTGGCCACCTGCGCTTCACGAACGGGGCCCATCGGATCGTCATCCGCGCCGAGTCGTGCCTGCGGAGTCTCTGCCGTGCCCACTTCGAGAAGCGGACGCCGATGGTGAGTGCGCGACGGGGTGTCGTGACCATCCGGTACACCAGGTTCCCGACCGGCGACTGGCTCTACCGTCGCTCTGAGCGTCCTGCGGAGGTCGCACTCAACACAAGCATCCCTTGGGACATCGAGGTCCGCGGCGGCGCATCGAGGCTCGTGGCCGACCTGCGCGGGCTCCGGCTCGGTTCGCTCAGAGTGGACGGCGGCGCTAGCCGGCTGGAGGTGGTCCTCCCCGCACCCTCAGGCACCGTGACCGTTCTCATCCTCGGCGGTGCCAGCAACATAGCCGTCCACCATCCCGAAGGCGTATCCGCGCGGCTGTGCGTGGATGGTGGCGTCACGAATCTGAAGTTCGACGACAGGCACGTTGGCGCCGCGGGCGGCGAGCTGGACCTAAGCAGTACGAGCTACGGCGGCGCTACTGGCCGCTACGACATCACCATCACGGGCGGCGCGAACAACCTGAGCGTCGAAAGACGGCGAGGAGAAGAAAGGGGCGAACCTTGATCGGGAAGGCGAGTAACGGGATGACACGCAACGAAACCGCGCAAACGGCGCTGGTGGAGGCTCGCGGCGTAGAGAAGGAATACGTCACGGGCGGGGCACGCATCCGCGCCTTGAGGGGGGTGAACCTCTCTATACCCCGAGGCGAGATGGTCGCCGTCATGGGACCCTCGGGGTGCGGGAAGACGACGCTTCTCAATTGTCTCTCCGGCCTCGACGAGTTCACTGGGGGCGAGGTCTTGATCGGGGGCGAGTCTGTCTCCGGGATGTCCGACAGGAAGCGCACCCGCTTTCGGGCCGAGAGGATGGGCTTCGTCTTCCAGACCTACAACCTGATCCCAGTCCTCTCGGGGGTAGAGAACGTGGAATTGCCGCTCTTGGTCGCCGGAGCGAGACCGAAGGAAGCTCGAGCGAAGGCGCTCTCCGCGCTCGAAACGGTTGGCATCCCGGAGCAAGCCCACAAGCGTCCGAACGAAATGAGCGGAGGCCAGCAGCAGAGGGCGACGGTCGCTCGTTCGCTGGTAAACCGCCCGGCCATAGTCTGGGCCGACGAGCCAACAGGCGCACTCGACTCGGAGACCTCCGGGGAGATCATGGACCTCCTCGTGGGGCTCAACCGGGAGCAGGGACAGACCTTTGTGCTCGTCACCCATGACGCTTCCGTCGCCGCCCGCGCCCACCGCACGGTCAGGATGCGCGACGGCCTGATCGAGGACGACGAGCACAACGACAGGGAGGGCTAGGAGGTGGATACGCTCTTCGGCATACCCACGAACCAACTGACGCTGGTACTGGTGGTGGTCTTCGCGGCGGGAGCCTTGATCCTCGCCTTCCTCGCCGCACGCGACCGGACCTCTTCGCGCATGGCGGTGAGGAACATCCCACGTCGCAGGGCGCAGAGCGCCTTGATCGTCACGGGCCTCATGCTTGCAACGGTACTCTTTTCGGCGGCGTTCACGACCGGCGACACCCTGACGACCTCCTTGCGAACTCAGGCTCTCGAAAACATCGGGCGTGTTGACGTGGTAGTGAAGGCAAAGCAGCCGGAGTCGGGTGGCAGGATCCTGTTCGGCCCCGGTGCCGGGGTTGCACAAGCGCCCGATGCGCACGAGAGGTACTTCGACAGAGACGTAGCTGGCATGGTCCAGGACCGTCTCGCGGATGAGGAGAACGTTGCCGGAGTTGCGCCGCTCGCAAAAGAAAGCGTGCCTGTCACCTCGCCGAACACGGGCCTCTCCGAACCGCGGGTGGACGTGCTGGGCATGGATGCGGACTCCATGCGGGACTTCAACCATCTCACGACGAAGTCCGGTGAGACTCTCTCTGTGCCCGATCTCGAAGGTAAGGAGATCTATCTCAGCGCGAAGATCGCCGAAGGGCTGGGCGTCGGCGCGGGAGACACCATCGAGGCTTCCCTGGTCCGGCCCGCCGCGGAGCCCGGAAATGAGACGCCTCCAGGGCCGCAAAGCCAGCAGAGACCCGGGGCAACGCAGGGACCTCCGAGAGGGCTGAAGGCCGGAAATCCGCCTGCGGGGTTCGAGTCTGGAGCGCGTCCTCCGAGGACGGCGGAAAACGGGCGTCCCGAGGGGTCGGAAACGACACCGGGGCCTCCCAAACTGAAGGTAGCCGGGATCTACGAGAGCGGAGCCAACCCCGCTTCTGAAACCTCGATCGTGATGTCGCTTGGGAAACTCCAGAAGCTCGTCGGGGAGGAAGGCGAGATCAACGAGGTCCTCATCACGCACCGCGGCCCGGCGGTCGAAGGCGGCAGGTATACGAGCGAGACCGTACACGAAATTAAGCCCCTCCTCTCGGTAAGCGACCTCCAGGCCGATCCGGTCAAGAAGGACGCGATAGATCAGGCCGACACGCGGGGAGAGATCTTCTCCACGCTCTTCGTCCTCTTCGGGCAGTTCTCTGTGGCCGCCGGAATGCTCCTGATCTTCCTGATCTTCGTGATGCTGGCCGCCGAGCGCAAGCACGAACTGGGCATAGCACGCGCCGTCGGGATGCAACGCTCCAGCCTGGTCCGATCTTTCGCGTTCGAGGGCGCCCTCTACGCGCTCCTCGCGAGTACCATCGGCAGCGTCGCTGGCGTCGGCGTCGGATGGGTCATGGTCCGCTTCCTGGCCAGAGGATTCGCTGGCGGCAGCGAAGACTTTCAGATGGTCTTCGCCACCAGCCCACAGAACGTAATACTCGCCTTCTGCATGGGGATGGTGCTCACCTTCGCCGTCGTCGCGATCTCCTCCTGGCGGGTGAGCCGCCTGAACGTGGTTCGCGCGATCCGCGACATCCCCGAGCCGGATAGGAAGGGGCGCAGCGTCCTGGGCGTTCTCGTGGCCGTCTTGACGCCCATCGCGGGGGCCGTAGCCTTTTGGCAAGGATTTGCTACCGAGATGGTTGCCTTCTACCTGGGCGGTCTCTCGCTGATGCTCATAGGATTGGCGCTCCTGGTCCGGGTCCTAGGAGTACCAGACCGCGTCGCCTTCAGCGTGTCGGGGCTCGTCCTGCTCGCGTTGTGGCTGACCCCGGCCTCCGTCACCACACCGGCGGATATGACACGGGGACCGGAGATGTTCTTCGTTTCGGGCATCGCCCTCGTGGTCGCGGGCGTGTGGCTCGTGATCTTCAACGCCGACGTCGTCTTGTGGCTGGTGGTGGCGGTCTTCGGGCGAATAAAGGGCCTCCCGCCAGTCCTCAAGACCGCCGTGAAGTACCCTACCAAGAGCCTCTTTCGTACCGGCATGACGTTGGCGATGTTCATCCTGGTCGTCTTCGCCCTGACGGCGATGAACTTCATCCAGGCTGCGATGGGTGCGGCCTTCGGCGACACGCAGAAGCTCTCCGGCGGCTATGAGATTCAAGGCAACGCCGGCTACTCCGACCCGATCCCCGACATGAACGCTGCCCTCAAAGACGCGAAAGGCATAGAAAAGGGCGACATCGAGGCCGTGGGCCAGGTCTCCAACCTCCCGGCGCAAGTCAAGCAGAGAGGCACGAACCGGGAACCCGGTTCTCTCTACGTGCAGGGCGTGGACGGGGGCTACTCCGGCAGCGTCGGCTACAGATTCGAGACTACCGCGAAGGGTTGCGGCTCGGACCGCGAGGTGTGGCAAGCTCTCCAGACCGGTAACAATGCCGTGATCTCCTCGGACCTCGCTCCTGCACGCAACGCCTCGACGTTCGGTCCTTCGGTGAAGCCTCCCGTGAAGCTCATCGGTTTCTACGCTGACGATTCGACATTGCCCAACAACCTCTATCTGCGAGTGGAAGACCCTGATTCCGGCAAGACGCGGGAACTGCGTGTGATCGGGGTGCTCGAAAGCTCGGCCTCCTTCGCCGGCCAGATCGTGACCTCTCAGAAGACGCTCGAAGGGTTGGCTGATCGAACCGTCCCGCCCCAAACCTACTACTTCGACCTCGGCAGCGGCGTGGACGCTTCCGCAACAGCGAGGACGCTTGAGGAGGATTTCGCCAAGAACGGCCTCCAGACGCAGGTTACCGCCGAACTCATTCGGGACAGCGACGCGACGCGCAGGATCGTCTTTTTGCTCTTGCGGGGCTTCATGGCACTGGGGCTCGTGGTCGGCATCTGCGCCCTGGGCGTGATCGCAGCGCGCTCGGTGGTCGAGCGTCGCCAGCAGATCGGGATGATGCGGGCCCTGGGTTTCCAGAGGGGGCAGGTGCGCCTCGTCTTCCTGATCGAGTCCTCCTTCATAGCCCTGCTCGGACTCGGCGTCGGCGTCTCTCTAGGACTTGCCTTCTCCGGCACGCTCATAGACAACATCCGCGAGGGCTTTCCCGGCATGGAGTACCGGGTGCCGTGGTCGGCGCTCGTGCTCGTGATCGGGGCCGGATACGCCGCCTCGCTCTTGACCACTCACCTGCCTGCTCGCCGGGCGTCGAGGGTCTATCCGGCGGAGGCGTTGCGTTATGAATAATCAGGCCTGGTTCGTCAGCCCGTGGGTGCAGGTTGTTTCGGTGGTAGCCGCGGTCGTTGCCGGGAGTCTTGCCTCCTCACAGAACTGCCCGATCTGGTCATGAGGAGGTGGGGCCGTGCCCGAGATGGAGCTGCCGGCAGGGATCATCGAATACGAGGACACGAGCGGAGACGGCCCCATCGTTGTCCTGCTGCACGGGGTCGGCATGGACGGCTCGCTGTGGCGTCATGTGGTCGCGGTACTGCGTGAAGACCACCGCTGTGTGGTTCCCACCTTGCCGCTCAGTGCTCACCGCCACCCGATGAGATCCGATGCCGACCTCTCGATCCGCGCGATGGTCCGGCTGGTGGCGGAGTTCCTAGAGAAGCTGGACCTACGCGGGGTTATCCTGGCCGGTAACGACTGGGGCGGGGCGTAATTGCTCGTCTCCGAGGGAGTCGAGGAGCGTATAGGCAGGCTGGTGCTCGCCTCGTGCGAGGCATTCGACAACTACCCTCCCGGCATCCTCGGGCGCGCGCTTGCGCAGGCGGCAAGCCTACCCGGCGGGCTCTACCTGGCCTTCCAGCCCTTGCGGGCGCGCCCCTCCTTCCCAAAGAGTTGCCGCGACTTCCCGAATGGGGCGTTACGGCTTACTACCAGCCGGCGCGCGGTCGGAGGAGATATCTACGACTTCATCGAACTGCCCGACGGCCAGCTCGCGCTCGTCGTCGACGACGTTACGGACAAGGGCATCTCCACCGCGCTCGTCATGGCGACGACTCACAGCATCCTGCGCAGCGACGCGCAAGGAGAGACGAGCCCCGGCGAGGTGCTCGAGCGGGCCAACGAACGCCTGTATCCTGACATCCCACCTCACATGTTTGTGACGTCTCTACGCGGTGCTGAACCCCGTTAGCGGGCGGCTTCGCTACGCCAACGCGGGGCACAACCTACCCTATCTAGCGACGGATGGGGCAACAGAGCTTTACGCGAGGGGAATGCCGCTCGGGGCCCTGCCAGGCATGAGCTACGAGGAGAACGAGACCTACCTCGCTCCAGGCGAGGCCGTGCTTTTCCACAGCAACGGCCTCGCCGAAGCACACGACCCCACCGGCGAGATGTTCGGCTTCCCGCGGCTGAAGAAGATAGTAGAAAACAGCAGCGTAGGCGAGCGGCTTATCGAAGAGTGTCTCACCGAGCTGAGAAAGTTCGTCGGGGAGAGCTGGGAGCAGGAGGACGCTATTAGCCTCGTGACGCTTGAGCGCACGATGTCCGAGGTTTCGTAAGAGCAGGGC
>JBKPOM010000022.1:0-17722 GCA_046733115.1 Actinomycetota bacterium
GTCACGCTTGCCGTGCCACGCCAATGCTTTCATCCCGTCTTACCTCCTGTGCCGATATTGACTCTGTCGAGATGCGATCGAAGCGGTCACCAGAACCCGATTTGCCTGGCGGCTAGCTTACCCGGAGCAAGACATAAAGTAACGGTCGCCCCTACGTTAAGGCCAAAAATGGCCCAAATTATGTAGCCGATCTACGAACCGCGCGGTGAATGCCTCTGATGCCCGAGACCTGATGCCACGGTGTACGCGGCGGTTCGCGAGCCGCTCTAGGCGTCCCTTATCAGGATGGCGGCCTCCGATGGGGTCAGGGGCTCGCGGTGCGAAAAACCGAGCGTGACGCGCCGCACGAAGCCGGCGCCCACGGTCTTCGGGCTGTAGGAGGGGAAGGTGTGCAGGAAGTATTTGCCGGGTCCGCGCCTGCGGGCCGGGCGGTGTTCGATCCAGAGCAGTGGACAGGGCAGATCGGGCAGGTCGTCCAAGAAGTGCTCCCTTATCACTTCGGCCGCGAGGAAACCCGAGACTTCCTCGGTGGCGACGTCTCCGACCCTGGGAAGCTCCTCGCACACGACCACGGGGGCGTCGCCGTGGGCGCCTTTGTAGATCCTAATCCAGCAGCACCCCGCCCCGAGCCTGTAGCCCGTCCTGTGGTGCATGTACTCGTGCGTGAGGTTCATGATTCCGTCCCCTGAATGGTCCCTAAAGGGTGCCACCGTGCCAGGCCGAGAGCAACTCCCGCTCCCTCTCCGGCTTCAAGCCGGCGGCCAGCTCCGTCTCCGCCCTAGGGCCGTCCCACTCGAGCACATCTCTTATCGTCTCTGACACCGGCCGAAACGTGAGCCCCGCCGCGATGGCCCTGCCACAATTGACGGCCAGCATGGCACCATACTCTCGCGGCACCCACAACGGCAGCTCCGTGAACGGCTCTACTCCGTTCTCTTCCAGGAAATCCTCGGAAACCCACACGAGCCGCGCATCGCTACCGCTGGACGCCTCGCACTCCTCTAACAGTCGTCCCATCTGCAGCTCGTGGTCCGGACCCGTTGCGTTGTAGGTTCCGGTCCTTTGCTCCGCAGACATCGCGACGATCCACGCGGCGAGGTCCCTCACATCGATGAACTGCACGCGGCGCTCCGGGCGATCGGGGGCCAGGACCTCTCCGCCGGCCGCGACCCTTCGCGGCCAGTATGTGAAACGGTCCGTGGGATCGTGGAGGCCGGAGATCGAACCGGAACGAACGTCGAGTACCCTGCCGGGCCTCTCCTCCTCGGCCGCCCGCTCGCACAACGCCTTGAGCCCCCCGTACGTCTCCCCCGTGACCTCCTCGACCGTGGGACCATTCAACTCCTCTACCGGCGCCCCTTCGTCGGCCCCCGGCGCGATGGCGTCCGAGTACACGGAGATGCTGGAGACGAAGGCGTAATGGTCGACCGCATCGGCCAATAGCCCGGCGGATGCCCGGACGAGGCGGGGCACGTATCCGCAGGTGTCGATCGCCACGTCCCAGCGCCGCCCTTGCAGGAGCGAGAGGTCCCCATCCCTGTCGCCCTTTATGTTCTCTACCTCGGGGACCAGGTCGGGGCCACTGAGTCCCCGGTTGAAGAGCGTGACCCGGTGCCCGTCCCCGAGTGCCGCCTCGACGAGGTGGCGCCCGAGAAAGCCCGTGCCGCCCAGGATCAGAAAGTACATCGGTGCCTCCAGGAGTTCAGGGCGAAGAACTTCTCCCCGCCCCGACTTCCCCTACCTGCCTGTCGCGGTGACGCGCTCTTCCGGGCGGTCGACGACCCTATCGATGACGCCGTACGAGACCGCATCCTTGGAGCTGAGTATGTAGTCGCGGTCGGTGTCGCGTTCTATTTTCTCGTATTCCTGGCCCGTGTGTTCGGCTAGGATCTCGTTCACGCGCCGCTTCTGGTCCCTGATCTCGCGCGCGTGAATCTCCACGTCGGACGCCTGCCCGCCGAGGCCCTGTATGGACGGCTGGTGCACCAGGATGCGCGTGTTGGGCAGCGCGCTCCTCTTGCCCTTAGCCCCCGCCGCGAGCAGGAACGCCCCCGCCGAAGCGGCCATGCCCAGGGCCGTCGTCGCAACGTCGGCGTTGACGAACTGCATGGTGTCGTACATCGCCAGCATCGCCGAGCTGCTGCCGCCGGGCGAGTTTATGTACAGGTGGATGTCCTGCTCCGGGTCCTCCGCATCGAGGTGCAAGAGCTGAGCCATGATCACGTTCGCCACCTGATCGTCGACCGGCGTGCCAAGAAAGACGATCCTATCCTTCAAAAGCCGTGAATAAATGTCCATCGTCCGCTCTCCACGCGGACTCTGCTCCGTCACATAGGGAACGACCAACCCGGGATTCGAACTCATCTCGAAACTCCCTCCGTCTCCGCCAACACGCTATACTCCAGATAGCGTAACATTATTGTAGGATTTGTGCAAGTTTTTTGCAGTGTTTTGGAGGTAAGGGGCATGGACCTTCCGCGTTTGCGGCGCATTCGGCAGGGGGCTGTGATGAGCCAGGAGGAGTTGGCTGAGAGGAGTGGAGTGGCACGGGACACCATCTCCAAGCTGGAGACGGGTCGGAGGGGGGCGTACCCCTCCACCATCCGCAAGCTCGCCGCAGGGCTCGAGGTGCAACCACAGATGCTCTTGGGCGGCGTCGAGTATCTGGACGAGGCACCCGATGGACAATCTTCCGAAAAGGATCTGCCGAAGGAGCCTGGGCGAGACAGGAAGGTCGGGTTCTAGTCAGGGGCGCTACAATCGGTAGAGGATCAGGCATTGCGAGAACCAGGAGGCACAGGTGGAAGTGCGTTTCGTCCTAAGCGAGTACGTGGAGCGGGCCATGGAACACGCTTCATATGACAAACTCGAGGATGGCACGTACTCCGGCGTTATCCCCCGATGCCGGGGCGTTGTGGCCTTTTCCGAGACCCTCAGAGGATGTGAGGCCGAGCTCCAGTCGGTACTCGAAGACTGGATCCTGCTCGGCCTCAAACTCGGCCACCACCTGCCGGTGATGGAAGATATAGACTTAAACCGCGAACCGACCGTTGCCGCGGCTGAGTCCCTGTAAGCGCCGAGACTTCATACGCCGGCTTCGTAAGCTCGGCTTCGATGGTCTCTATTCGGGTACCCGTCATCAGTTCATGATCCACGGGCAGCACCGTCAGACGATACTGTCCAACTGTGAGTATTCGGTTCCGCAACTCAGGATGCTGCTAGACCAAGTGGGGGAGATACTCGATCGGGAGATAGGTACGGAGGAGCGGGACCGCGAACGACCCGAAGCCGTTGACGCGCGGCGAGGTGCCCCCCGAGCCGAAGATCGTGACCATCAAAAAGCCTGTACCGCCGAGGGCGAGCAGGTTGATGGCGGTGCCCGAGATGATCTGGTCCGCCTCGAAGGTGATGCACATGAGCGCGTGGATGAGGACGAAGAGCAGCCCAGCCCCGAGAACCGTGAGGAGGCCTACGAGGGCGCTCCCCGTGAAGTAGGCTCCGACTACCCCGGCGACGGCGGAGATGAGCATGAGCCCTTCGAAGCCGATGTTGACTACCCCGCTCCTCTCGCTGAAAAACCCGCCTAAAGCGGCGAAGATGAGCGGCGTGGCGTTACGGATGGTCGACTGGAGGATGGAGGCAGAGGCGCCGAGAAGATCTTCCATTACGAACTCAGCCCCTCGTCCATCCTGGCACCCGCCAGGGCGCGGGCACGCTTCCCCACGATCAACTCTACCAGCTTGGTGGCCGTGACGAGCAGCAGGATCACGGCTACCAGCACGTCCGCGAGCTGCAGCGGCACGTCGGTGGCGAACTCCATCTCCTGGGCACCCGAGGTGAGAGCGCCGAAGAGGAGGGCGCCGAGCACCACCCCGACGGGGTGATTGCGCCCGAGTAGCGCGACCCCTATGCCGTTGAAGCCGAGGTTGGAGACCCAGGGCACGTCCATGTTCCCGTAGACCCCGAGGATCTCCACGCCACCGCCGAGACCGGCGAGGGAACCGCCGATGGCCAGCGCCAGGACCGTGTTCAGCCCGAGCCGCATACCCGCGTAATTCGCTGCGCCCGGCGAGAGGCCGACCGCACGCAGCTCGAAGCCGCGGCGCGTTCGCCACAGGAGTAGGTAGACGACCACCGCGGCCAGGATCGCGATAAAGAAGCCGTAGTTGGCCCTGCCCAGGGCGGCCCCGATCGTCGGGATACGGGCGGCGTAATCTATCGGTTCCGTGCCGGGGATGGGAGCTTCCTGGCGCAAGGGATGCTGGGCGATGTAGTAGGCGAGGTAGATGCCGACGTAGTTCAGCATGATGGTCGTGATCACCTCGTGCGCTCCGAAGTACGCCTTGAGCACACCGGGTATGGCGCCCCAAAGAAAACCCGCGAGCACGGAGGCCGCGAGGACCAAGGGTATCGCGACGGGCCCTAGAAAGCCGAGCGAGACCCCTAGCCAGGCAGCGGTGATCGCGCCCAAATAAAGCTGGCCCTCGCCGCCGATGTTGAAGAGTCCGGCCCGAAAGGCCACGGCCACGGCGAGGCCCGTAAAGATGAGCGGCGTCGTGTACAGCAGCGTCCGTCCCAGCGCCAGCGGGTCTCCGACCGCGCCCTCGATGAGGGCGGCGTAGACGGCGATGGGGTTGTTGCCGGTCACAAAGACTATGACCGCCCCGATGGCGAAGGAGAAGAGGATGGCGATGAGGGGGAAGACCAGCGGGCCAAGGGCGCCGGCGAGCATCCGACCGAAGGCCGAACTCCTCTCCCCCGTCGTGTTCTGGCTCACGCGCTCTTTTCCTCTGCGGTACGCCCGGCCATGAGCAGGCCGAGCTCCTCGTCAGTCGCGTCGGGGCCTAACTCGCCGACGATCCTGCCCGCGTAGAGAACGAGGATGCGGTCCGAAAGCGAGCGGACCTCCTCCAGCTCCAGCGAGATGAGCAGAATGGCCTTGCCCTCCGAGCGCTGCTCGAGGATCTGGCGGTGGATGAACTCTATGGCCCCCACGTCCACGCCGCGGGTGGGCTGGGCCGCTATCAGGACACCGGGGTCGCCGGAGAGCTCCCGCGCGAGCACCGCCTTCTGCTGGTTGCCGCCGGAGAGGGAGCCGGCCCTGGCGTCGGGATCGGGGGGCCGCACGTCGTAGGCGCGCAACGACTCGGCCGCCCGACGACGCATGACCTTCGGGAAGATGACACCGAACCTCGAGAAAGGCCGCTCGTCGTACCTCTTCAGCGTGTTGTTCTCGTAGAGGGCGAAATCCTGGACCAGACCCGTGGTCGCCCTGTCCTCGGGCACGTAGGCGAGCCCGCGCTCCTGGCGGGCGTCGGCGCTGAGATGGGTGACGTCCTCACCGTCCAGGTGCACCGTGCCACCCTCGGCGTGGCGGGTGCCGGCGAGGGCCTCGGCGAGCTCCGTCTGGCCGTTTCCGTCGACGCCGGCTATCCTGAGGATCTCACCCCCGCGCACCTCGAGGCCGGCGGTCGGCTCGTCAAGGACCAGGATGCGCACGTCCCTGTAGAGCGCCTTCAGGATCTCCACCCTCTGGCGTATTCCCACCGAGAGGTCGGCCACGCGTGCCCGCGGGTCCACCTTCAGGCCGTAGCGCTCCGAGAGCTCTTCGGTCGCCCTTACGGCCTTCTGCGTATCTAGGGAGACGCCGAGGGCCCCGCCCCGCGGCTCGGCGCCGAGGACGATGTTCTCGGCCACGGTGAGGGGTGGGATCAGGGTGAAGTGCTGGTGGACCATCCCGATGCCGCGCGAGACAGCGTCTTTGGGATCGTGTATCTCTACTTTCTCGTCGTGGACGAAGATCTCACCCTCGTCGGGGGTGTAGAGGCCGTAGAGTATCTTCATCAGGGTGGATTTCCCCGCGCCGTTCTCGCCGAGGAGGCCGAGGATCTCACCGCGGTGCAAGACGAGCGAGACGTCGTCGTTGGCCGTGACAGGTCCGAACCTCTTGGTGACGCTCTGCATCTCCAGGACGATGGGGGCGTCTGCGGCTGCGCTCTCGGACACGGCTTCCCTACTGCGGCGTGTCGGGGACCTTGATGTCGCCGCCGATGATATCCTGGCGCGCCTCGTCGACCTCGTTCTTGACGCTCTGAGGGACCATGCTGTCGAAGCGGCCGAACGGGGCCAGGGAGATCCCCTTCTCCTTCAGACCGCGGTCCACAACCACCCCTTTGGGCTTCTCGCCCTTGCGGACGTCGGCTATGGTCTGGTAGACGGCGTTGTCCACCCGCTTGACCACCGAGGTCAGGATGGGGTCTTTGGGGAACAGCTTGGCCTGGTCGAGGTCGACGCCGATCACGAAGATCTTCTCCTGGTTGGCCGCGCTGAAGGCGCCCGTGCCGGTGTTGCTCGCGGCGGTGTAGATGATGTCGGCGCCCTGGTCTATCTGCTGGAAGGCGATCTCCTTGCCCTTGGCCGGGTCGGTGAACGCATCGACCGTCGAGCCGGCGTACGTGACGATCACCTTGCAATCGGGACACACGGACTTGACCCCGGCCTCGTAGCCGGCCTGGAACTTGCTGATCAACGGCCCCGTCTGGCCGCCTAAGAACCCGACGATCTTGTCGTCGGGGTTCGTGTACTCGGTCTTCTCTTGGGTCATAAGCTCGGCCACCACCCCGGCCAGGTAGCTGCCCTCCTGCTCCCTGAAGACCAGGCCCATGGTGTTCGGGATGTCGCCCACCCCGCCCACGACGGCGAACTGTGTGTCGGGGTACTGCTTGGCGCCCTCATTCACATCCGGGGCCAGGGCGAAACCTACGGCGATGATGGGATCGTAGCCTCCATCGGCGAGCTGGGTGAGGTTGTCGGCGTAGTCCGTGGGGGCTTGGGACTCGAGGTAGTCTACCTTTACCCCGAAGTCTTTCTCCGCCCGCTTGAGTCCGGCGTAGGCCGAGTCGTTGAAACCCTCATCACCAAGGCCGCCGACGTCGAGCACGAGCCCCGGACGAACGTCGGAGCTGCTTCCACCCTCGCCCCCGCCACCGCCGGAACCGCCACAGCCCGCGGCTACCAGCGCCAGCGCCAGGGCCATCACGATTATCCTGGTACGCAAGAGATCTCTTCGCTCACCGGCCGCTTCCTAGCGACGGCCGACTCTTCGACCGTTCATCCGGTGGACCGTATACAGCACCATATATAGTAACGCAGTAACACGTTGCGCCGCCAGACAGGGAACGCTAGAGATCGCCTCCGATCACGACGATCCGGACGCACAACCGGGAAGGCTCCCGGACGACCCCTACACGGACACCGCCACAAGCGCCTGAAGCCCCGGTGACACCCGCGCAACCTCCTCCCAGCTCTCGCCGGCATCTTCACTACGCAGTACCGTTCCGTTCCCGAGTCCAGCGTACACCGCGCCCGGCGCCTCCGGGTCGGGGCAGAGCGCATAAGGAAATTCGTCCAGGTCCTCCAAAACCGGCTGCCACGGCTCGTTCCCCATCCTGCGGTAGATGGCCGCGCCAGATGCGCCCCTGCCGTGCGCCCGGTACGGTCCTGGGGCCGCCGAGGCGTAGACGAGCGATGAGTCTTTTGCGTCCACGGCCAGACCCCACACATAGTGCAGGCCCATTCCGCCGTCGACGGATTCCCAACTGTTCCCGAAATCCGTGCTCCTGGCAAACCCGCCGCCTCCTGCCTCGTACAGCAGTTCGGTAGCTTCGGGATGCGCGGACAGGGAATGGCAGTCGGGCTGGGCGCCGGGCCTCTGGTCCTGCCAGGTCTCGCCGCCGTCGGAGCTCCTGAGTACGCCACCCAGCTCTATGCCGACCACGACCAGGTCGGGGTCCGCGTAGGACGAGGCGATCGCCCGGACGTGGGAGGTCCACGGACGGGGCGGGAAGCTCCAGGTGGGTTGAGAAGGGAGCTTCCTCATCTCCTCCAGCTCCCGCCAGGAGTCGCCTCCATCGCGGCTGATGAACAGGGCGGAAGGCTCTGTGCCCGCGTAGATGGCCCCGTCAACAGGCGAGACGGCGACCGCGGTGACCCTGGGATGCTCGATGCCGAACAGTTCCTCCCAGCTATCCCCACCGACCACGCTCTTGAAGAGGCCCTCGTCCGAGGTGCCGGCGTAGAGGGTTTCGGGAGCCTGGGGGTCCACGGCCAGGCACCTGGCGCCGCGTCCTTCCAGCCCGGTCTCGACCCTACCGTCCTCTACCACGGTCACGGCGTCGCCTCCGGCCGCATAGAGTCGTTCCACGGCGAAACCTCCCTTCCTCTTATCGCTGGTGCAGGCTTCGCAAAGAATAGTACGCGGTAATGCCCCTCGCCGCACAAGATCGCGCCGGAGGGCTACGAGCAGTCCTCTCGAAACAGGACGAGATACCGAAGCCGGATGCCTACCGGATGGCTATTGTTGTACTCGGATCAAGAGTCGGACGTTTAGGGAAGGACGCCAACTGTCTGAGATTCAGGATGCGCCAGACCTACCGCGGGATGGGTCGGAAGATTCCGCACCAGGGAAGGAACATTTCCGCCCGACCGACAACCTGCCGCTGGCGCTGACGAGTTTTATCGGGCGCGAGCGGGAGATGACGGAGGCGAACAAGCTCCTCGATACGGATCGCCTCCTGATCCTTGCCGGTCCAGGCGGCTCCGGCAAGACGCGCCTCTCCCTCGCGGTGGCCTGCGAACTCGTCGACGGGGTCGAGGACGGGGTGTGGCTCGTGGAGCTGGCCCCGCTTTCCGACCCGGACCTCTTACCCCAGGCCGTCGCCTCCGTCCTGGGTATCCGCGAGACGCCGGGCACCCCGCTCGTCGAAACGCTGGTGGACTACCTCGGGCCCAGGAACGTTCTCCTGATCCTGGACAACTGCGAGCACCTGATAGGCGCCTGCGCCTCCCTCACCGAGGCGCTGCTACGCCGTTGTTCCGACCTCCGGGTACTGGCCACCAGCAGGGAGGCGTTGGGGGTCTCCGGAGAGACCCTCTTCTCCATCCCTCCGCTCTCCCTGCCCGATCCGCACCGCCCGCCGGATGTCGAGGGGCTGCCGCGTTACGAGGCGTCCAGGCTGTTCGTCGAGAAGGCAAGGGCGGTCAAGCCGGACTTCTCGCTAACGGGGGACAACGCGATGGCGGTTGTGCAGGTGTGCTACCGCCTCGACGGCATGCCGCTGGCCATAGAGCTCGCCGCGGCGAGGGTGAGGGTGCTCTCGATGGACCAGATCTCTACCCGTCTGGACGATTCGTTCCGGTTGCTTACAGGTGGCGGGAGGTCCGTACTCCCCCGACAGAGGACCCTCAAGGCGACGATGGACTGGAGCTACGGGCTCCTGAGCGAGGTCGTCCGCCGGAATCTTTACCGTTTCCATCCCATACCTTTTGGGCCCTCACGCCGTGATTCTATAGCGTGCCGGGGACAAAGTTAGGGGGCCGGAAAAGTCCGGCCCCCTAATGTCGCCTTTGTTGCCCGCGGTGCTACGCGTTTATGTAGCCGTTCGGGTTGAGGACGTACTTCTTGGCCGCACCCTTGTCGAAGTCCCTGTAGCCTTCGGGGGCCTCGTCAAGGGTGATGACGGTGGCGTTGACGGCGTCGGCGATGTGGGCCTTGTCATGCAGGATGCTCATCATCAGGCCGCGGTTGTACTTCTTGACCGGGCACTGGCCCGTGAAGAAGGCGTGGCTCTTGGCCCAGCCGAGGCCGAACCGGATCTTGAGCGTGCCCTCCTGGGCCTCGGGGTCCGACGCGCCGGGGTCGCCGGTCACGTACAGGCCGGGGATGCCGAGTGAGCCACCCGCGCGGGTGATGGTCTGGACCTGGTTCAGGACCACGGCGGGGGCCTCTTCGCCCTCGCGCGCGGAGGCCTCGAAGCCCACGGCGTCGACGGCGCAATCGACCTCGGGTATGCCGACGATCTCGGCGACCTGGTCGGGTAGCTCCGCGTCCCCACCGACGTTGACGGTCTCGCAGCCGAAAGACCGCGCCTGCGCCAGCCTCTCCTCGTTGAGGTCGCCCACGATGACGACCGCCGCGCCCAGCAAGAGCGCCGAGTAGGCCGCCGCGAGCCCGACGGGCCCGGCGCCGGCGACGTAGACGGTCGATCCGGTCGTGACCTGGGCGGTGTAGGCGCCGTGGTAGCCGGTCGGGAAGATGTCAGACAGCATGGTGAGGTCGAGGATCTTCTCCAGGGCCTGGTCCCTATCGGGGAACTTGAGCAGGTTGAAGTCGGCGAAAGGCACCAAGACGTAGTTGGCCTGCCCGCCGGTCCAGCCGCCCATGTCCACGTAGCCGTACGCCGAACCCGCACGAGCAGGGTTGACGTTCAAACAAACGCCGGTCTTGCCCTCGTTGCAGTTCCTACAGCGCCCGCAGGCGATGTTGAAGGGCACCGAGCAGATGTCGCCCACGTCGATGAACTGGACGTCGTCGCCCTTCTCTACGACCTCGCCCGTGATCTCGTGTCCCAGAGTCTGCCCGACGGGGGCCGTGGTGCGCCCGCGTACCATGTGCTGGTCCGAGCCGCAGATGTTGGTGGAGACGATCTTCAGGATGACGGCGTGCGGGGCCTCTTTGGTCATCCCCATCGCGTCGGCGACCTCTTCGGGGACCTCGAGCTTCGGGTACTCGATGTCCTCGACGGCCACCTCGCCGGGTCCCTTGTACACAACTACCCTGTTGTCAGCCATAAGCTCTATATTCTCCTTTCCCTATGGTCGTGGACCATGAAGTATAAATATTGCTATTCCCCTTCGACCGCGCCGCAAAACAACCGTCCCCGGCGCGGGGGTGTCTCAAGTATCCAGGCAAGCTCCTTTCCCCTGATTCGTCCTTGCAACGTACCAGATGTAGCGCGCCGCCGCAAGGCCGGGTCCACATCTTCGGCACACCCGCACGCGGGCATGGTAGCCGGCACGGAAAGTCACGCCACGGTTCCGCGATTGGGGGAATAGGTTAAAATCCTGGTGGGGAAGTCCCGGACAATTCGACTATCCGTGCAGAAGGGGTTTTGTATGCTCTTCAAGATCACCGAGAAAGACGGTCTTTTCAAGAAGATCCGGAACCGCGTCGGGGCGACGGTGGAGCACCCCGTAAGCCAGGCGACCCGCGACATCCGCTCGCGCCTCTCCGACGATGGCGTAACGAAGACAGTGAGCGTCTGCCCCTACTGCGCCGTCGGTTGCTCCACGCTCGTCTACCACCGCGACGGACGGATCATAGACATCGAGGGCAACCCCGACAGCCCCATAAACGCCGGCACCCTCTGCCCCAAGGGTTCGGCGGGTTTCGGCTTGCACGTCTCGCCTTACCGCTGGACGAAGGTCCGCTACCGCAGGCCGTACTCGGACCGGTGGGAGGACATTACCCTCGAAGAGGCGCTCGACATAATCGCCCAGAGGGTCAAGAAAACGCGCGACGAGCACTGGCACGAGAGGGACGAGCAAGGCAAGAAGCTCAGCCACTCGACGGCGGTCGCCTCCATCGGCGGGGCCACCATAGACAACGAGGAGAACTACCTCATAACCAAGCTCTTCCACTCTTTGGGGTTCTTGCGCATCACCAATCAGGCGCGAATCTGACACAGCTCCACGGTGCCCGGTCTGGGCATCACGTACGGTAGGGGCGGGGCAACCACCAGCTTGCAGGACCTGCAGAATTCGGACTGCGTCCTGATCGAAGGCTCCAACATGGCCGAGGCCCACCCGGTGGGCTTCAGGCACCCCATGATCGCCAAGCGCAAGGGCGCGAAGCTGATCCACGTCGACCCGCGCTTCACGCGCACGAGCGCCATGTGCGACATATACGCCCCCATAAGGCCTGGCACGGACATAGCGTTCCTCGGGGGTTTGATCAACTACGTGATCCAGAACGAGCGGTACTTCAGGGACTACGTCGTCCACTACACCAACGCCGCGACCCTCGTCACCGAGGAGTTTGAGGATGCGGACGCCTCCGGCCTATTCTCCGGCTGGGACGAGGAGAGCAGGCAGTACGACCCGTCGAGCTGGCGCTACGAGGGCACGCCCATAGACTACGCCTCCGTCGGGGGGAGCCAGGGGCGCCTCATCGGCGAGGACGTCGGCGGGGAGTCGGCGCCGAACGAGGACGAGCCGCGCCCGACGGACCCCACGCTCGAGCACGAGCGTTGCGTCTTTCAACTCCTCAAGCGCCACTTCGCCAAATACACACCGGAGATGGTCGAGAAGGTCTGCGGCACACCGAAGGAGGCGTTTCTGAAGGTCGCCGAGACCATCTGCGAGAACTCGACGCCAGAGAAGACGACCGCCCTTTGCTACGCCGTCGGTTGGACCCAGCACTCCAAGGGAGTCCAGATCATCCGCACCGCCGCCATGCTGCAGCTCCTCCTGGGCAACGTAGGCCGCCCCGGCGGCGGCATCATGGCGCTCAGGGGGCACGCCACGATCCAGGGCTCGACGGACATAGCGACCCTCTACAACATACTCCCCGGCTACCTGCCGATGCCCGACGTGAACCTGGAGAACGACACCTGGGAAGACTACGTGGAGAACCAGACGGCCGACACGGGGTGGTGGAACCACTTTCCCAAGTACATAACCAGCCTGTTCAAGGCCTGGTACGGCGAGGCCTTCGACCCCGAGCGGGGCGACGAGGTCTTCGACCACTTCCCGCGCCTATCGGGCGACTACTCCTACTACCCAACGATCGTGGACATGAAGGACGGGGACGTGAAGGGGTGCTTCGTCTTCGGGCAGAACTTCGCGGTAGGCGGGCCGCACGTCAAGCTGGCCCAGGACGGTCTGAGGACCCTGGACTGGCTCGTGGTCCTCGACGCCTACGAGGTAGAGACCGCCACGGCCTGGAAGATGGAGGGCGTAAACCCCGAGGAGTGCGCCACGGAGGTCTTTTTCATCCCCTCGGCGCTCGTCGCCGAGAAGGACGGCTCCTTTACCCAGACCCAGCGCATGCTGCAGTGGCACGACAAGGCCGTCGAACCGCCGGGCGACGCCCGGAGCGACGCCTGGTTCGTCTTCCATCTGGGACGTAGGATCAAAGAGCTCTACAAAGACTCCGAAGAGCCGCGCGACACGCTCGTAAAGGCCTTGACCTGGGACTACCCGACCGAGGGCGAGCGGGAGGAGCCGCACATAGAGAGCATCCTCAAGGAGATCAGCGGCTACACCGTGGCTGACGGGGAGCCGGTCTCGGGGTTTGCAGACCTCAAGGACGACGGTTCGACGGCGTGTGGTGGTTGGATCTACTCCGGCGCCTACGCCGACGGCATCAACCAGACCAGGAGGCGCAAGCCCCGGACGGAGCAGCCCCCGGTAGCGAACGAGTGGGGCTGGGCCTGGCCCGCGGACCGCCGCATCCTCTACAACCGGGCCTCCGCCGACCCCCAGGGCAAGCCATGGTCCGAGAGGAAAAAGTACATCTGGTGGGACGAGGAGCAAGGCAAGTGGGTCGGCCACGACGTCCCCGACTTCACGGCGACCAAGCGGCCGGACTACAAACCCGATCCCGACGCCAGGGGCGACGACGCCATCCCCGGAGACGGGCCGTTCATCGTCAACGGCGACGGGCTCGGCTGGCTCTTCGCCCCCGTCGGCCTCGCCGACGGTCCGCTCCCGATCCACTACGAGCCCGTGGAGTCTCCGGTGCCGAACCTGCTCTACGACAACGTCCAGTACGACCCGGCGGTAAGGCTCCTTGACAGGCCGGACAACCCGTACAATCCGCCCGAAGACCCCAGGTTTCCGTACGTCGTGACGACGTATCGCCTCACGGAGCACCACACCTCAGGGGCGATGAGCCGTTGGATCCCCTGGCTCTCCGAGCTCCAGCCCGAGCTCTTCTGCGAGATCAGCCCCGAGCTGGCCGCCGAGAAGGGCGTGGACAACACCGATTGGGTCACCGTCTCAACGAGCCGCGGCAAGATTCACTGCAAGGCCCTCGTCTCCGACCGCATCCCCGTCTACGACTTCGAAGGCAAGAAGGTCCACACCATCGGCCTCCCCTACCACTGGGGTCCCAACGGCCTGGTCACGGGCGACGTCGTCAACGACCTGATGCCGGTCTCCCTCGAGGCCAACGTCGCCATCCACGAGGCCAAAGCCTTCACCGCCAACCTCGAAGCGGGAAGGCTGTAGGTGGACGCGAAGGCGAGGGCCGTGACGGGGGCACTCGGTGGACTAGGGGCCACGCTCGTCCTCTCGGGGCTGCGCCAGGCCTGGGCGAAGATCGGGCTCGTTTTCGAGACCGCCCCGATGCAGGTCGTGGATCGTATGGAGGAGGGCGGCCTCGTCGGGGATCTCTCGCCTGTTAGCAGGCGTTTGCTGAGCGCGGCCGCGCACTTCGCCTACGGCGCCGGTACCGGGGCTGCCTTCGGCCTCCTGCGCCGGGAGAGAGGCGGGCCCGGGGAGGAGGCCGCCGTGGGCTCGGCGCTGGGGGTCCTGGCCTGGGGGGCTGGATGGTCGAGCTGGCTTCCGCTGACCGGCGTCCACGAAGCGCCCTGGATCCAGAAGACGCCGAAGGTCTTGCTCCCCGTGATAGACCACGCGGTGTTCGGCGCGGCCTGGGGACTCCTCTACCGGGCGCTCCGCAGGGGACGTGCGTGAGGGATTCCAGGGGCACGCGCGTCACCCCGGAGGACACGACAAGCGACACTCAACGGGCCGAAAGCTCCCACCGGGAGACGATGCAGCAGGACCTCATGGATCTCGGAGTGTGGCTCATGGAGAATCCGGAAATGGCACCGAAAAACCTCAAGCCCATAAGGAGCGCGAAGGTTCTCCCTCCCGGCGTCTACTACAACATGGGCACGGGGATGGTGGACAGGATCTTCAGCCCCCAGCGCGTCGCGCTCGGCCACAAGATGTTCCGCGTAAGCAGAGACCCGGCATCGCCGGTGGAAGAGATCCAACGCCGAGTGCTCGAAGGGAAGTGAAGGATGGCCACGGGATTCCTTACCGACACAACGGTATGCATAGGATGCAAGGCGTGCGAGGTCGCGTGCAAGCAGTGGAATCAGCTCCCCGCTGACGGCTACGAGCTGACCGGCGACTCCTACGACAACACCAGACGACTCTCGGGCACGACCTGGCGCCACGTCGCGTTCATCGAGAATCCAAAGAAGCGCCGCCTGACCGGCGACGTCGACCTCGTGGCTCTAGCCGAGGACGTGACGGAACCGCTGCCAGGCGGCGCCGAACTCGACGCCCTGGGCCGCTGGGCCTTCATGAGCGACGTGTGCAAGCATTGCGTCGCGGCGCCGTGCCAGCAGGCCTGTCCGACAGGCTCCATCATCCGCAACGAGTTCGACAACGTCTACATCCAGCCCGACATCTGCAACGGTTGCGGCTACTGCGTCCCGGCCTGCCCCTACGGCGTCATAAGCCAGGTCCCCCACGACGGCCGCGCCTTCAAGTGCACCCTCTGCTACGACCGCCAGAGAGACGGCCTCGAACCGGCCTGCGCCAAAGCCTGCCCGACAGAGTCCATCCAGTTCGGCGAGATCGAAGAGCTGGAGGCTCGCGCTGAAGAGCGGGTGCAGGAGCTGCACGACAAGGGTTACACGCAGGCCTACGTCTGGGGGACCCCGGAAGTGGGGGGAACGGGCGGCATCGGGGGCAACCACTCCAAGTTCATCCTCATGGACGAGCCCGAGACCTACAACCTTCCCAAACACCCTTTCCTGCCGCAGGAGAAGGTCAAGGGCGGCGTCATAGCGGGCGCGGTCGCGGCCACCGTCCTCGGCGCTGTAGTAGCGCTGGCTTTCAGAGATTAGGGGAGGATGATGAGCGAGGCAACGCGGGATCAGGTACCACAAAGCGACGGGAAGGTCGAGACCTCTCACCATCCCGAGACCGACTCCAAGAGGGAAGACAAGAACTATTACGGCATACCGCCCATAAAGCGGGCGCACTGGACGTGGCAGATCCCGATCTACTTCTGGCTCGGCGGCATCGGCGCCGGGACGCAACTGTTCGCCACGGTGGCACAACTGCTTGGCCACAAAGATGAGGCCCTCACCCGCGTCAGCCGCTACACGGTGCTGGCCACCATGCTGCTCAGCCCGGTGCTCCTGATCTGGGACCTCGGAAGGCCGGAGCGCTTCTACAATATGCTGCGCATCCTCAAGCTGCGGTCTCCGATGTCCACCCAGAGCTGGTCGCTCTTCACCTTCGGCAACCTCGGCGGCCTCATCGCCGTCCGCCAGGCCGCCGAGGACGGGCTTCTGCTCGGCGACAATTTCCTCTCGCGGCTCGTGATCCGCCTGGTTCCGGACCGCCTGCTCACGGTCCTTGCCCTGCCCTTCGGCTTGTTCGTCGGGTTCAATACGGGGAACCTCATCAGCGCGACCTCGGTCCCGATCTGGGCCCGCAACTGGATGCTGATGGGCCCAACCTTCCTGACCTCGGGCTTCTCCACGGCCCTCTCGTGGCTCTCGCTCGTGTTGCACCTCGGCCGCTGGGGCGAAGCGAAGACCCTGCGCGTGCTGCACCGCGCTGAGAAGGCAGTGATCCTCATAGAAGCCGCGCTCATCGGGGCATCCCTAATCCGGATGAGCCGGTGGAGCAAACCGCTCTTCTCGAAAGAGGTCGCCCCGCTCTTCGTCGGCGGCACCCTCATCGGCGGCCTACTGGCCCCCTTCGTCTTGCTCTCCGGCAAAGAGCGTCGCTCCAGGAGCATGCTTGCTTCGGTGCTCGCGCTCGCCGGCGGCCTCGCCTTCCGCTTCTCCCTGATTCTGGCCGGACGCCAGAGCGCCGACGACCCCGAGGCTTACTTCACCTTCGCCAGCGGCGAGAGCGCCCCGCAGCCGGAGGACAAGGTTTAGCAGTGGCGTCCGCTCCGTGACCGCGCATGCCGGCGCGCCCCTTATCCTAACTCTGCAGATGGACGATCGCTCGCAGGAGCACTTCGACCGCCTGCGCAAGCTCCACTTCCCTCCGGAACGCAACTATCTCCGGGCGCATTTCACGCTCTTCCACAAGCTACCGGGCGAGCGAGAAGCGGAGATCTCTGCCGAACTTCGCGCGGTATGCCAGGACCGCACGCCCCTGAGCCTCGCCGTGACGGGCCTCCGCTTTCTCGGTCGGGGCGTGGCCTACGAACTGTCGTCGCCGGAGTTGTCGACTCTACGGCGAGGGCTCGTCGGGAGGTGGGAGCCGTGGCTCGGCGTGCAGGACCGCCAGGCCTTCAAGCCGCACATCACCGTGCAGAACAAGGTCTCGCCCGAGCGGGCACGCGAGCTGCACGAGGCACTCCAAGCGACCTTCTCGCCGTTCGAGGTCGAGGGTCTGGGCCTCTCGCTGTGGCGCTACCTGGGCGGCCCCTGGGAGTCCGCAGGCACGTACCCTTTCGGAGCGAGGTCGAAGGGGAACGCTCCCTGATCAACACCGCCCCTGGCCGATCGTAGTCGTTGACGAAGGCGGCGGGTTGTGGGTTCTCCGATCAGCCGCCCGCATACTCTTCGTCGGTGACGGGTCCCAGCCAGTGGGTGCCGCCGTCGGTCGTGTGCGCGATGTTGATGGCCGTGTGGACCAGTCTTCGGGTCCGCCTGCGGTCTGCATGTCTTTCGAGGCGACGACCTTCAGCGTGTTGCACTAGAAATGGACGATGCTGCATCATCCAGCAATGAAAGCATATTCGCTAGATCTCAGGGAGAAGATAGTCCTAGCCGTACGGCGTGGGATGTCCAAGGCTCACGCCGCTCGCACCTTCGGAGTGGGAGCCACCTCCGTTAAACGTTACGTAAGTCTTGCAGAGCAGGGCAGATCGCTAGAGCCAGGCACAGCGCCG
>JBKPOM010000023.1:0-4982 GCA_046733115.1 Actinomycetota bacterium
CGCCAATGATGATATGTTGGTGGCTGCTTAACTAACTAAGTAGCCCATCGGTCCGGGCGGCCCACGGCCCGGTTCCCGGTGTCATTTAGTGGGCTCACCCTCTGGGTTCTGGCCCGGAGCGCGGGGGGGACATCTAACGGGCTAGCCTCGCGGCGGCGCCCCGGTTCGTCGCATCGGGCAAAACTAAACCGGGAGCTATGCTCGTAGAATCTCACGGACGGCGCGCTCGCGGACGCGGGTTCGAGTCCCGCCGCCTCCACTTGTCAGCACGGCCCGGCCTTCGGTCTCGCTTTCAGCCCGGGCGCCCATGGTGTCACCTGCCAGCACTCGCGCACCCGCTTCGCAGACAGCATCTGCACAGATAGTCAGCTGGGTAACTATCGACGAAGAAAGCCGAAACCCTGACAAGCCGTCGAAGACGGCGCGCTGAAAGCCCACGAAGGGAGCGTGCTAAACCGATATAATCCGGTTCCGTGAGTGATCCGCGGCCAATTGGGGTTTTCGATTCTGGTGTCGGCGGGCTGACGGTGCTGGCGGAGATCCGGGACCGCCTGCCTTACGAGCACACCGTTTACTTTGGGGACACGGCCCGGGTACCTTACGGGGTAAGGGACCTTGCGGAGGTCAGGTGGTTTGCGTTCGAGATCATCAACTACCTCATCGGTATGGACGTGAAGCTGGTCGTGATCGCCTGCAACACGGCGACGGCGGCCGCGCTGAGGGCGACGCAACGTTCTTTCGAGGTACCGATCATCGGCGTCATTGAGCCGGGCGCCCGGGCCGCGGTCGAGGAGGCACGTAACAGGCGCGTGGGCGTGCTCGCGACGCCGCTTACGGCGTCAAGTGGGGCTTACAGGCGCGCGGTTCACTCGCTCGATGCTGGCATCGAGGTTCACGAGCAGGCCTGCCCCGAGTTCGTGCCTATGATCGAACGCGGTATGGTGGACGGACCGGAGTTGGAGAGGGTCGCGCGAGGCTATCTGGAGCCGCTGATGGAGCGCAGGGTCGGCGCGGTCGTGCTTGGATGTACCCATTACCCGCTTATCTCCGCGCCCATCAACCGCATCCTCGGTCCCGAGGTGCGCCTCATTTCCTCGGCGGGCCATACCGCCCTCGAGGTTGGACGGGTGCTCTCCCGCAGGGACATCCTCCGTCGCCCCCGCCACGGCGACGACGAGGGTACGGCCACCTTCGTGTGCAGCGCGGACCCGGAGGAGTTCGCCGCCCTCGGAGGACGCTTCCTCGACGAAGAGATAAGGGCCGTGGCCCCTGCGACCGTAATTTAAAGACGCAAGCCCCTTTGTTATACTCATGCCCGGTCTTCTCGCGGGGCGTGGCGCAGCCTGGTAGCGCACCTGCTTTGGGAGCAGGGGGTCGGAGGTTCAAATCCTCTCGCCCCGACAGCGCAGCGGCCGTGCGGGTGTAGCTCAACGGTAGAGCCCCAGCCTTCCAAGCTGGTGATGGGGGTTCGATTCCCCTCACCCGCTCCCCGCCCAGGCGGGAGCATGAGACCCGCGTTGCGGCGTGCCCCCACAGCAGATCCTTCGCCTCGCGGATACTCCCTGCGTCGCCGTCAGGCTCTATCTCGCGCGTCCAATTTTCGTATCCCGTTGCGCCTCTTCCCCCGGTACGCTCCTCTCCGTGCCTTTCGCACTCGGCGATGTGACTCCTCACGGGCGGACTTCGGCCTGCCTTTCGAAGTAGTCGGCCACCCAGTCGGGGTCGGGCGGCTCTAGGAGGGCCTCTTCCAGGTCCTCGACTCCCGGATAGTCCAGGGCTCGGAACCTCTCGACCGCGCCCCTGAGGTCGTATTCGCTGCGACGGAGGTCCACTCCCTCGGGGCCGAGCAGCGCCCAGGACGCGTCCACGGGCTCGCCCTGCTAGGGGAACCCCACGCTCCCCGCATTGACAATGCGCCTGTCGTCCAGGCGGCGGTCGTACTGCGTGTGGACGTGCCCGTAGACGACGCCCTGCGCGACCCCAGCGCGAGTATGCCGCGCAGCCTCGTGTCCGGCGTGGCCGTCGTAACGATCTCCTCATCGCTGTTCGGGGTGGCGTGGCAGAAAAGGACGGCGCCGAGCCCTTCGACCTCGACCACGACATGCTCTTCGAAGGAAGCCATCAGATCGGGGTGGTGACTCCCGATCCGGGACGCGGCCCACGAGGACGCGCGCCAGACCGGCTCGGACGAGCGGGTATCGGCAGCCGAGGAGCCCTCGTCGAAGGCCGAGACGACCTCCCTGTCGGCGTTGCCGCGCACCCAGCGGACGCAGTCGCCCATCGCTTCCAGACAGTCGAGGACCTCCGCGGGCATCGGCCCCGAAGCCACGTCACCGCCGGCGATGAGGAGGTCGAGATTGATGCCCTCCAGATCCGACGATACCGCTTCGAGAGCCGGCAAGTTGCCGTGCACGTCATATACCGCCGCTACCCGCGAAACCTTCTCCATCCGAGCTGGTCAGCGGTCAGTACGTCAGCATCTCAGCAAAAAAGCTGAAATGCTGACTAGCTGGAATGCTGAATTGCTCTAAAAGGCGGCGACGCCTGCCTCGGCGACCTCCTGGTCCTGGTCGACGGTGCCGCCGCTGACGCCTATGGCCCCGGCGACTTCCCCGTCGCGCATCAGGGGGATACCGCCGGCGAAGTTGACGACCCGGCCGTTGTTGGTCGTCTCGAGGCCGTAGAGCGGCTGCCCCGGCTGGGTCATCTCGGCTAGGTCCTGGGTGGGCATCAGGAACGAGGCCGAGGTGAAGGCCTTGTTTATCGCGATGTCAATGCTGCCGAGCCAGGCATCCTCCATGCGCGCGAACGCCTTCAGGTCTCTACCGTTGTCCACGACCGCGACGTTCATTGGCTGGCCGATCTCCCCAGCCTTCTCCATAGCAGCCTGGATCACCGCTTGGGCTTCCTCGAGCAAGATCGAGGTCCTTCCTCCTGGCATGGTTCTCCTTCCCTCCAGCTTACAGAACACAAGGGTACCCTGTCCCAAAACCGCGTAAACGTCGCCGGCCAGACGCCGCACGGATGATCCTCTAGGCGGCCCAGGTCTTGCGCAGGACGCGGAGCCAGTTCTCGTGGGCGAGTTTTCGGAGCGCTAGGTCGTCGTAGCCGCGGTCTCTGAGAGCCGACATCAGCTTTGGTAGGCCCGTCACGTCGCCCATCTCCCGCGAGATCAAGACCCCGTCGAAGTCGGAGCCGAAGCCGACCCCGTCGATCCCGACCCGCTCTACCAGGTAGTCGATGTGTCTTACCATTACTTCCAGAGGAGTGTCTGAGTCCCTGGTTGCGTCCTCACGCAGAAAGTTGACGGCGAAGTTGAGGCCGACCATCCCGTCGGAGGCGGCTATGGCCTCGAGCTGCGGGTCCGTGAGGTTTCTGGTTGAGGGGCAGAGGGCGTAGGCGTTGGAGTGGCTGGCGACGAGGGGGGCATCCGTGAGGGCCGCCACGTCCCAGAAGCCCCGCTCGTTGAGGTGGGAAACGTCGATCGCGATGCGGAGGCCGTTGCAGGCGCGGACCAACTTCCTACCTGCTTCGGTCAGCCCGGGTCCCGTATCCGGCGAGCGCCGAAAATGCACGGCGACACCCTCGGCGAAGGCGTTCGGACGGCCCCAGACGAGGCCAAGCGAGCGCAGCCCCGCCCGGTGGAGCACGTGCAGGGCGTCGAGGTCGGTGTCGAGCGCGTCGGCGCCCTCCATGTGGAGGACCGCCGCCATCACCCCGTCCTCCAGGTACTTCTGCAGTTCGGCGGCGGTATGGACGACCCGGAGCTCTCCATCCGAGCGGTCTTCGATCCTGAACAGCCTCGCAGCATCGGATATCGAGCGGCGCAACGCGTACGTGGCATCGAGCGCGGGGGGGAGCCCCCTCGGGGTGGGTTCCGGCGTCTGCTGTTTGGGCGAGGGAATCCAGACGGCGAAGATACCGCCTCCGAAGCCTCCCTCCCGCGCCCGGGGAAAATCCAGATGCCCCTTCTCGCCACGCTCGAAGAAAGCGTCGGGTCCGCCCCCGTCCGGCGCGCCGAGCCTCAGCAGTACATCGTTGTGTCCGTCGAAGACAACTGGAAACGCATTCCTAGACATACTAGTAACCCTCCCCTTGACGATGCGCTCTCATGTTATTGCAAAGTCTACTGGTTCCAGATCTACCGTCCGGAGGCAAGCGCCGCGAGTGTGACGGCGACGCATCGACTTCCCATTACGACGCCGGCCCACTACGTATTCGTCCATTCGGCGATGGCCCCGAAGAGATTGGCTACCGGTAGCCAAGGACAGCGAACGGCCCTGCCGGAGCGGCATTCTTTCTCGATCCGTTTTCGTCTACATAATCCGCAGTCAAAGGAAACGTGAGCAAGTTCTTTGAAAGTAGTTAAAATCAGGACATGCTCGACGGCAAGAACATGCGCGGCGCCACCGTATACCAACGGGCCGGGTAACCGTGCAGGCTGTGGATCTGCGCCGCATTCAGGAGGGCATTCGGACGCGGGTCGTTGGACGCGTGGAGGACACTCAACTCCTCCTCGCGGCCCTGGGCGCGGGTCGCGACTTGCTCCTCGAAGGTCCGCCCGGCACCAGCAAGTCCACCATCCTGCGCGCCGTCGCCGACCTGAGCGGCTCGACCCTGCATTTCGTCGAGGGGAACGCCGACCTCACGCCCTCCAAGCTGGTCGGCCACCACAGTCCCTCGCGCGTCCTTCAGGAAGGCTACTCTCCGGAGAACTTCACCCACGGGCCGCTGCCGCTCGCGATGGGCGAGGGCGGCATCCTCTACATCGAGGAGTTCAACCGCGTCCCCGAGGACACCTTGAACGCGCTCTTGACGGCGATGGCCGAGCGTGAGTTGAACATACCGCGCGCCGGCAGCGTCCGGGCGGCTCCTGGCTTCCGCATCGTCGCGGCGATGAACCCCTTCGACAACGCTGGAACGGCCCAGCTTGGAGGCGCGATCACCGACCGGCTGTGCCGCGTGGTCATGGACTACCAGCC
>JBKPOM010000024.1:0-14965 GCA_046733115.1 Actinomycetota bacterium
GCGAGGTCCTCCTCTAAGAGCTTGATGGCTCTATCGTCCAACTTCGGAGCGGACCCCGGGCTCTTCTTCGGAGCCAGAGACTCTCCCCTGCTGGCTTTGTCCGCGTAGCGCTTGACCGAGGAAAGGCTCACCGAGAAGGTAAGTGCCGCCTGAGCCTTGGACATGCCGCCTTCTACCGAGGAGACGATCCTCCGCCTTAGATCTTCCGAATAACCGCTCATGCGGCCATGGTCTCATCGGTTCACTGTCGCTGCAACGCACTGTCGCAGTGTACTTCTCCATCAACGGCCCGTTTCTCAGACGACGTGTCAAGCTTAAGGCCAGAGTATCATACCGGGAAATCGCTCCCATCCGCAGTGACCGCAATACCAGAACGGTAAAACGCGATGCCACACCGGCAAGCCGATGCTTATTACTCGCTGTCGCCCCGAGCTTTCTCTGCTCGGCACGTGCGATCTGGCTTCGTTACTTCTTATGTACTCCGGAACGAAACAAGACGGCCGACCGGGCTACGGAACGACCTCCTGGAGCTGCCGCTCGAGGTCTTTGATCTCATCTCTGAGCTTGGCAGCGTACTCGAACTTGAGGTCCTCCGCGGCCTCGAGCATCTCGGCTTCGAGGTCGGCGATTAGGGTGCGTAGCTCGTCCGGGTCGCGGGGGACCTCGCAATTGCTCTTCTTGCTTGCCTTGTACAGGCCCTTGGCTTCGGCGGCGATCAGGATGTCCGAGATGCCCTTGGAGATCGTGCGCGGCTCGATGCCGTGCTGCTCATTGTATGAGGCTTGGATCTCACGCCTGCGCTGCGTCTCCCCTATCGCGATGCGCATGGCGTCGGTCTCTTTGTCGGCGTACATGATGACCCGACCGTTGACGTTGCGCGCAGCCCTTCCGATGGTCTGGATGAGCGCCCGCTCCCCGCGCAGGAAACCCTCCTTGTCAGCATCCAGGATGGCGACTAGCGTGACCTCGGGCAAGTCGAGGCCCTCGCGAAGCAAATTGATGCCGACGAGCACGTCGAACTCGCCGGTGCGCAGGCCGCGGATGATCTGGATGCGGTCTAGCGTCTCTATGTTGGAGTGCATGTAGCGCGCCTTGACGTTGTGCTCCAGCAGGTAGTCCGTCAGGTCCTCGGCCATCTTGATGGTTAGCGTGGTTATGAGGACCCGCTCGCCGTGCTCGACGCGCTTGGCGACCTCGTTGAGGAGGTCGTCGATCTGGTTCTTCGTCGGCCTCACCTCGACCTCCGGGTCCACGAGGCCGGTCGGGCGGATGATCTGCTCCACTATCTGCCCCGAGTTCTCCAGCTCATAAGGCCCAGGCGTCGCCGAGACGAAGACCATCTGGTTGGTCTTGAGCAAGAACTCGTCCCACATGAGCGGCCTGTTGTCCAAAGCACTCGGCAACCTGAAGCCGAACTCGACGAGCGTCGTCTTCCTGCTCCGGTCGCCGTTGTACATTCCCCTGACCTGCGGCAGCGTTATGTGCGACTCGTCTATGAAGGTCAAGTAGTCGTCGGGGAAGTAGTCGAGCAGCGTGTACGGCGTCGAGCCAGCCGGACGGCCGTCGAGGTGGCGCGAGTAGTTCTCGATGCCCGAGGTGTAGCCGAGCTCGCGCATCATCTCCAGGTCGTACTGGGTGCGCTGCTTGAGCCGGTACGCCTCCAGGACCTTGCCCTCGCCTTCGAGCTCTCCCAAACGCTCTTCCAGCTCCGACTCGATGTTCTTGACGGCGGTCGCAAGCCTGTCTTCGCCCGTCACAAAGTGGGTCGCGGGGTAGACGGTCAGGGTGTTATGCTCGCGCAGGATCTCACCCGTCAGGGGGTCGGCCTCCGTCATGTTCTCGACCTCATCCCCGAAGAAGGAGATGCGGTAGATCGTATCCTGGTACGCGGGATGAACCTCCAGCACGTCCCCCCTCACCCTGAAGTTGCCACGGTTGAGCTGGAAATCGTTCCTGGTGTACTGGATCTTAACTAGGTCCCGCAAAACATCGTCGAGATCGTAGAAGCCGCTCTGCTCCAGAAGCACCATCTTCGAGCGGTACTCCTCCGGGCTACCGAGGCCGTAGATCGCAGATACGCTCGCCACCACGATCACATCCCGCCGCGTGAACAGAGAGCTCGTCGCGGAGTGGCGTAGCCTGTCTATGTCCTCGTTGATCTGGGCGTCCTTCTCAATGAAGGTGTCCGTGCGCGGGACGTAAGCCTCTGGCTGATAGTAATCGTAGTAGCTGACGAAGTACTCGACCGCGTTGTTCGGGAAGAACTCGGCGAACTCGCTGGCGAGCTGCGCGGCGAGCGTCTTGTTGTGCGCGATGACGAGCGCGGGTCTGCCGGCCTGCTCGATCACCCGCGCCATCGTGTGCGTCTTCCCCGACCCCGTGACGCCGAGCAAGGTCTGGGCCTTCAAGCCAGCGTCGAGCCCCGAGGCGAGCTGTTCTATGGCCTGCGGCTGGTCGCCGGTCGGCTGGTATTCGCTGTTTACTCGGAACCCGCTCCGCGTCGAATTCTTCATGCAAAAACCTCGGGATCTCTCGTGGGACGTGAAGCGTCGCGCTCCTGGAACATACGACCTGATTGTACCGCGAACGCGGGCTTTTTCTCGGTCCATTCGGCGCCGCCGAAGTCCACATTTTCCTGCGAGGCGAAACGTTTCGTACAGCCACAACCGCCCCTAGGCGGTCCGCAAGAGTACGCAGCCGCCGTGAATCGCACGCCCGACTACGAGATCAGGTGTAGCGCAACCTGCGCGCGTTATCGGCTAGGCTACTCAGGGTTTCGTTGCAGGTTCTTGCCGTAGAGTTCCTGGTAGGTCTTCTGTGCCTTGAGCGCGCGTTCCACGTACTCGCGGGTCTCTTTGTAGGGGATGTCCTTCTCGATGTCGAAGCTTTCGTCGGAGGTCCACGCGTCAACGCTTCCTTCGCCCGAGTTGTACGCCGCGAGCATGAGCCTCTCATCACCCTCGTAGCGATAGTTTAGATAACCTAGAAACCACGTTCCCAACCTTATGTTGACCTTAGGGTCACGAAAGTCGCCGTTTATGCCGCTCTTGCGCTGGATAAAGTGCGCTGACTGGGGGAGTAGTTGCATGAGCCCGTAGGCCTCTTTGTGAGACTCGACGTCGGGCCTGAAGCGGCTTTCCGTGTAGATCACGGCCGCAACGAAGGTCGGCTTCAGATCGTTTTCCTCGCTGGCCTCACGGATGGTCTCTTCGTACCGCAGGGGGTACATTGTACGCATCACGGCGTCGGGCACGCGTAAAGCGAAGGGCAGGATGGCCAGGATCGCAACCAGTACCATCAGCAGGAGAATACCTCGGCGCCTGCGGGCTCGCGACCTGCCGTACTTGCGCCTTTTATCGTAGCTCGCCGTGGGAACCCCTCTCACGCAGGATCTTACGCCCGATACCTTCCGCCTGTTCTCTTAGTCTATCCATGTCGCCGTCGTTTTGTACGACGAGGTCGGCTCGCCCAGCCTTCTCCTCGCCCGTGAGTTGCCGCGATTCTATGGCTTCTAAAGCGGCATCGTCGACGCCCCGCTCTTCTGACCACGTCCGCCGCTGGTCCTCCGGTACCGTGACGGCGACCGTGTAGTCGAAGTCCTCGCCCCGCCCCGTCTCGAAAAGCAGCGGTATCTCGACGACGAACAGCTCGGCTTCCGAAGCCTCGATGCGCCTGTCGGTCTCGTCGCGCACGAGGGGATGCAGGATCTCTTCGAGGTCCCGCAGGGCTTCCGCGTCGCCGAACACCTCGCGGCCGAGGGCCTTGCGGTCGATGCCGTTTGATCCTTTTACAGCTTCTCCGAAGCGCTTGACGATCCTGGAGATAGTCTGGCCGTCGTTCTTCAGGAGGTGGTGCACGATCTCATCGGCCGAGGCCGTCTCCGTGTCTGGTAACTCCCCTAACAATCGGACCAGCGTGCTCTTGCCGGACGCGAAAGGGCCGGTGACAGCGATGGTCACCGGCCCTCTCATGGAGGTCTTCTGTGGGGAATGTGGGGAGTGCTCTGCTATCTTTCCTCGAGGTCGAGGTCGGCCAGAGCGTCGAAGGCGCCGGTGCGGAGGCCGCTGCCCTCGTTGCTGCTCCTGCGGTCGGAGGTGTCTCGCGGCTCGGGGTCGCGCCTGGGGCGCTCCTCGCGGCGGGGCCGCTCCTCGCGGTCCTCGCGCTTCGGGCGAAGGCTCAAGGAGAGCCTGCGGCGGCGGGCGTCCACGTCGATGATGCGGGCGTCGACCTCGTCGCCGGAGCGTATGATCTCGTCCGGCGTCTCGACGTGGTGGTCGGCGAGCTCGGAGATATGGATCAGACCTTCGACGCCCTCGGCGACTTCGACGAAGGCCCCGAAGGAGACCAGCTTGGTGACGCGGCCGTGGATCTGCTCCCCGACCTTGACCCGCTCGACTATTTCCTGCCACGGGTCCTTCCTGGTCTGCTTGAGGCCAAGCGAGATGCGCTCGCGGTCGCGGTCTACCTCGAGGACCTTGACCTCGACCTCCTCGCCAACCTCGACGATCTCGCTCGGATGGTCGACGTGCTGCCAGCTGAGTTCGGAGATGTGGATCAGGCCGTCAATACCTTCGAGGTCGACGAAGGCGCCGAAGTCCACGAGGTTGGAGACGGTGCCACGGACGATCATGCCCTCTTCCAGAGAAGTCAGGATGCGCTCGCGCTCCTCCTTGCGCTCCTCCTCGAGGACGGCGCGCCTGGACAAAACGACGTTGTTGCGGCTCCTGTTCAGCTCGATGACCTTGCACTCGAGCCTCTGGCCGAGGAAGGAGTCGAGGTTCCTCACGCGCCTGATGTCGACGAGGCTCGCGGGCAAAAAGCCGCGCAGCCCGATGTCCAGGATCAGGCCTCCCTTAACGACCTCGATGACAGGACCCTCGACGGTACGCTGGTCGTTGTAGGCGTCCTCGATGCGATTCCACGCCCGCTCGAAGGCAGCCCGCTTGGCCGAGAGGATGAGGCGCCCGTCGGCGTCCTCCTTCTGCATCACGAGCGCTTCGAGATGCTGGCCGAGCTCGACCACGTCGTGCGGGTCGGCACCCTTGCGGATGGTGAGTTCGTTTGAGGGGATGAGCCCCTCGGACTTGTAGCCGATGTCGACGAGTACCTCGTCGCGGTCTATCCGGACCACGTCGCCCTCGACGATGTCCCCGTCCTTGAAATCTATGAGGACGCTCTCGTCGATGGGGATGACCTCCCCATTCTCCTCCCGGAAGAAGTCCTTCATGGTCAACTCTCGGGACGTATCTTGTGTGGTGTCAGTCATGAAACAGTAGCTTTCCTTTACTTTGCTTGACGGGTGCAGATTATACAGCAATTCCGCCCGCGAAAACCGGGCCCTGATCTACCTTACAGCGGCTCCACCTGCCCCCACCTTACCCCGGCCTTGGCCTCGACTTCGAGCGGCGGTTTGAGGTCGTATGCGGCGACCATCCTGTCCACCGCCAGGCCGGCCACTTCCTCGACCTTGCCCTCGTCCACGTCGAAGACGAGCTCGTCGTGGACCTGCATGATCATGTCGGCGCCAAGAGCCTCGAGCCTGGGCGCGAGGTCGACCATGGCGACCTTGATGATATCGGCAGCCGTGCCCTGCACGCGGGCATTGAACGCGATCCTCTCCCCCAGCTTCCTGACGTTCTTGTTGGAGTTCCTCAGCTCCGGGACGTAGCGCCGCCTCCCGAAGAGCGTCGTCGAATACCCGAGCTCCTCGGCCTCCTGCAACGTCTCCTCCATGAAGTCCGTGACCTTCGGGTAGTGCTCGAAGTAGCGCTTGATGTAGCGCTCGGCCTCGGCCGGGTGTACGTTCCCCAGCCTCGTTGCAAGACCGAACCCGGAGATGCCGTACAGGATGCCGAAGTTGACCATCTTCGCCCTCCGCCTGAGCTCGGGCGTCACGCTCTTCATGCGCACGTCGAAGACCTCTGAGGCGGTGCGCGTGTGTATATCCTCACCGCTGGTGAAAGACTCGACGAGCGCCGGCTCCCCCGTCATGTGCGCCAGGATCCTCAACTCTATCTGCGAGTAATCCGCCACGACGAGCCTGCGTCCCGGGGACGCCGTGAAAGCGTCTCTGATGCGCGCGCCGAGCTGAGTACGGATCGGGATGTTCTGCAGGTTGGGTGCCTCGCTGGAGAGCCGCCCCGTGGCTGCCCGCGTCTGGTTGAGGGTGCTGTGAATGCGCCCCTCATCGGAGATGAGCTTGACCAGTCCCTCTATGTAGGTCCCCCTGAGCTTGGTCAGCTCCCGGTACTCGATTATGCGGTCGGCTACGGGGTACTGTATGGCGAGCTGCTGCAGCACCTTCGCGTCCGTGGAGTACCCGGTCTTGGTCTTCCTGACCGGGGGAATGCCCATCTCCTCGAAAAGAACCTCGCCGAGCTGCTTGGGAGAGCCTATGTTGAACGGATGACCGACGTCTTCGTAGATGTGTTGCTCGACGTCGGCGATACGACCATCGAGGTCCTCGCCGACCTCTTCCAGGGTGTCGGCATCGACGGGCATCCCGATCTCCTCCATCTCCCCGAGCACGTAGGCGAGCGGGAGCTCCACGTCGTAGTAGAGCCTGGCGAGGCCCATCTCCTCCAGTTCTTTTTGAAGCCTCGGCGAGAGCGCATAGACGAGCGCGGCCCTCCTCGCCGCCTCCGCGACGGCCCTGTCCTCGTGCGCCATGTCGACCTCGGCCATTCCTCGTTCCGCGGCGAGCGTTTCCAGCTCGTAGCTCCCGAGCCCGGGTTTGACCAGATAAGCCGCCAGGTAGGTATCGAAGTTTGCGTCCCGCACCCCGAGCCTCTTGGAATCGTGCACCTTCAACGGGCCGTCGGGCACGCCTTCCGTGACGCGCACCTCGGCCTCAGAGGCGGCGACGCACCAGCGCCCGCTGTCGTCGTTCACCGGGGCCGCGGCGACGGGCTCGAATGACAGCTCGACGGGCTCGTCCGAGACCCGCACCTCCAGGCGTTCGACGGGCGGGAGTTCCTCATCTCCGGCGACGGGCAGCTCGGTGAGCCGCGACTCGAGGGTGCGGAACTCGTAACGCCTGGTGATGTCCCTGATGTTCGGCGAGATGCCTTCGAAGCGGAGTGTCTCCGGGTCGAGTTTCACGGGCACGTCGAAGCGCATCCGCGCGAGGTCGAGCGACATGAACGCGCTCTCACGGCCTTCCTCGAGCTTGTTGCGGGTGCCCTTCGCGGAGATGTTCTCCAGGTTCTCGTAGACGCCTTCCAGGGTGCCGAACTGCTTCAGCAGGTTCGCCGCGCCCTTGGGGCCGATGCCGCGCACGCCGGGTATGTTGTCCGATGCATCGCCCGTCAAAGCCTTGTAGTCGGGGATCTGCTCCGGCGTCACGCCGTACTCCTCGACGACCTCGTCCCTGCCGTACGCCTTGGTCTCCGAGACGCCGCGGGTCGTGCGCAGCACCTTGACGTTTCCGTCCACGAGCTGCATCGCGTCCTGATCGCCCGTAACGATGTACAGCTCGACGCTTTCCGGCACCTGACGCGACATCGTGGCCAGGGCGTCGTCGGCCTCGAAGCCCTCGGCCCTGATAGCGGGGACGTTCATGGCGTCTAGGATCTCATCGAGGTGGTCGAGCTGCGACCTGAGCTCCTCGGGCATGGCCGAGCGCTGCGCCTTGTACTCGGGGAAGATCTTCAACCTGAACTCGGGCATCCCTCCGTCCCACACGACTCCCAGGCCTACCTCTTCCTCGGTGTCGAGCAGTTTGAGCAGCATGCTCGTGAAACCGTAGAGCGCGTTGGTCGGCAAGCCGCTAGAGGTGCTTATGCTCTGCGGCAGTGCGTAGAACGCCCTGTACAGGAGAGAGTAACCGTCGATAAGATAGATTCGCACCGACTTGATTATACCGGAGGGACGGGCGGTTTCCCGCCCTCAGCGTTTCAGCATGTCAGCAGGTCAGCTTTTTGTTCTTCTGAATTGCTGACCTGCTGACTTCAGAGAGTCTATATCTCCGCAGTTCGCTTTACACGCGTTCGAAGACCAGGTTCTCGCTGGCCTTCTTCAGCCAGTAGCGGTCCAGCACGTAGGAGAGGTACATCTGTGCGGTGAGGTCGGCGGCGGCCTTGTGGGAGGTGGCGTTTGCCGCTTTCCTGGCTTGATCGCGCGTCTCCCAGAGGCAGAAAGAGAGACACTCGCCCCGGTCGTTTGCGTGGCCTTTGAAGTATTTGAGGAGGCCGCCGGATTTTAGCGCCTCCTCGTAGGCGCGGTCGTCGTGCTCGCGCAGGAGGACGAGGTCCGCGTCAGGCCGCCGCACGGAACGGAAGACGACGAGGTAAAGCCTTTCGAAAGCGCAGCCGAAGAGTGGGGACCAGTCGAAGCCGGCCTGGATAGGTAGTGTGGCGTAGTCTGGATGTTTGAGGGAGATTTTTAGGCAGGACTCGTGGAGATCCGCCCCGTGGTCGAGGGTCATTGATCACCTTTCAGGATCTTTCTCTAAACGTCACCTCCTTGCACAGTCCACAGATCCTGAATCGGCCCTTCCTCCCGATAACGGTACCGCGCACATCCCCGGGCTGCCTGCGCGCCGTGTGCCCGAACCCGTAGCCGCTCCACACGCGCCGCTTGAGCCTCAGCGAAGGAGCATAAAACGAAGGCGCATACTTTGTGTGTAATCCGTCGAACACGCAACCAACTATACGCGTTCGCGAGAGTAAAGGCCATTTGGTTTATGAAGAAAGCTGCTAGATCTCTCCGAGGTAAGCTTCGCGGACCTTCGGGTCTTCGCGCAGCTTTTCGGCCGAGGCGGAGTTGACGATGCTGCCGGTTTCGAGGACGTAGCCGCGGGTGGCTATTTCGAGGGCCACGTTGGCGTTTTGCTCGACGAGGAGGATGGTGGTTCCTTGCTGGTTGATCTCCTGGATGGTCTGGAAGATGCGCTCGACGAGAACGGGGGCGAGCCCCATGGACGGCTCGTCGAGGAGCAGGAGTTTCGGACGGCTCATGAGGGCGCGGCCGATCGCGAGCATCTGCTGCTCTCCGCCGGACATGGTGCCGGCCTCCTGCTTGATGCGTTCGTTGAGGCGCGGGAAGAGCTCGAAGACGCGGTCCATGTCCTCGCGTACGCCGGTGTTGTCGTTTCTGTGGTAGGCGCCCATCTCCAGGTTTTCGCGGACCGTCATGCGGTGGAAGATCTTGCGCCCTTCCGGGCTCTGGGCTATTCCTCTGGAGATCATGTCGTGGGCCGGAAGGCCCTGGATCTCCTCGCCGGCGAAGAGGATCTTGCCCTCCCTCGGCGGCAGGATGCCGTGGATGGAGCGCAGCGTGGTGGTCTTGCCCGCGCCGTTGGAGCCTATGAGGGTGACGACCTCTCCCTCCTCAACAGTCAGCGAGATGCCCCGCAGGGCCTGGATGTGCCCGTAGTAGCTGTGGACGTCGTCCAGCTCGAGGAGGGGCACCCTAGCCCGTCCTCGCCGTTCCGAGGTAGGCCTCTATCACCTTCGGGTCCTGGCGAACCTCTTGCGGGGAGCCCTCTGAGATCTTCTCGCCGTGATCCAGTACCGTCACCCGGTCGGAGATGCTCATCACGACCCGCATCTCGTGTTCGATCAGCAACACTGCTATTCCTCGCTCCTCGCGCAGCCTCCCGATAAGGTCCGTCAGCCTTGACGTCTCCTGTGGGTTCATGCCGGCCGTCGGCTCATCCAGGAGCAGGAGCTTCGGGTCCGAGGCCAGGGCCCTAGCTATCTCCAGCCTCCGCTGGTCCCCGTAGGAAAGGTTCTTGGCGAAGACCTCACGGCCCTGGATGCCGGCGAAGTCCAGAAGCTCGGCGGCCTTGTCGCGGGCCTCTCGCTCTTCGCGCCGCGTGCCAGGGAGGCTCAGGATGGACCCCAGCATGTTGCCCTTCAGGCGGGTGTGCATCCCGGATAGCACGTTCTCCTGCGCGCTCATGGTGTCGAAGAGCCGGATGTTCTGGAAGGTGCGGCCGATGCCCATCTGCGCCCTCCTGTGGGCCTTGTAGCGCGTCACGTCGCGGTCGAGGAAGCGGAAGGTACCGGATGTTACCGGGTAAAGCCCGCTCACCATGTTGAAGAACGTGGTCTTGCCCGCCCCGTTAGGACCGATCAGGCTCACTATAGAGCGCTCGGGGATGTCGAAGTCGACCGAGTTGACCGCCACCAGCCCGCCGAAGACCTTGGTGATCCCACGCGCCTCCATGATGTTGGCGACGTTCTCGTCACTCATTGATATTCCCCCCGAGCGCGTCGCCGACGTCGCCGCCTTCTCCGCTGCGCAGCTCTTCGGCGCGCTGGCGGTTCGGGATTATGCCCTCGGGCCTGAGTAGCATCATAAGGACCAGGATGACGCCGAAAAGGAAGAAATTGTACTTCGGTATATCCGCCTGGCTAAGGAGCGGGCTACCGATTGCGCCGCCGATCGCGTGTACCCACTCGTTTATCTGGGGCAGCAGGTAGAAGTTCAGGCCCTGCAGTAGGACGGCGCCAAGGATCACGCCGTAGATGTTGCCCATGCCGCCGAGGATGACCATGCAAAGGACGATGATCGAGATGTTGAACGAGAACGCATCCGGGAAGATGTTCTTTATGAACGCGCCGTAGAAGGCGCCGGCCAGGCCGCCGAAGACGGCACCAAGGGCATAGGCCCACAGCTTCGTGGTGACCGGGTTGATCCCCATGGCAGCGGCGGCGGTCTCGTCTTCGCGAACCGAGATCCAGGCCCTTCCCAGCCTCGAGTCCCTGAGACGTATGTTGACGTAGACCGTGATTAGGACGAGGACCAGGATCGTGTAGTACCAGGGTTGCAGCTCCAGCGACCCGAAGCGCTGCCACGCGTAGAGGGAGTCGGGAAGGAACTGGAGTCCCGGCGAGTCTATGGCCTTTATGCCTATCGTGCCATTGGTCAGGTTGAAGCCGCCGAGGTCGTCCCCGTTCTGGAAGAAGCGGGGGATGATCTCCCCGAATCCCAGCGTGACTATCGCCAGGTAATCCCCGCGCAGCCTCAGGGTCGGCGCGCCGATGATCACGCCGCACAGGCCGGCGAAGGCCGCGGCGACGAACAGCAAAATCCAGAACGAGATGTGTATCCCAGGGACTTCCTCGCCGCTGAGACTCGTCGCCGTGGAGCCGAACGAGAAGCTCACCTGACTGAACTGGGTCGAGGCGAACCAGCCGACGGCGTAGGCCCCGAGCGCGTAGAAGGCGACGAAGCCGAGGTCGAGCAACCCTGCGAACCCGACCACGATGTTCAGGCCGAGCGCCAGCAGTATGTAGATGGCTACGATGATGATGGGGAAGATCAGGTCCAGCTCAAACGCGCTGTCCACGATTGGGAAGACGAACGCGGCCGCGATGAGGAGCGCCGGCAGCCCGTATGTCCTCAGCAGGGCCACGGCGCTACTGACCGCCCCCCTGCACCGCCGAGCGGTCGCCGAGCAGGCCCGTCGGCCTGAACACCAGGACCAGGATGAGCACGGCGAAGATCACGATAGCGGTCCACCTGACGCCTATGTACTGATCCGCCATGGACCCGATGATCCCGATAAGGAATCCCCCGACGACGGCCCCCGTCAGGTTACCAATACCACCCAGAACAGCGGCCGTGAACGCGTAGAGCCCCTGGGTGAAGCCGACGTTGAAGACGGTGATGCCGTTGAAGAGCCCGTACATCACGCCCGAGGCGCCGGCCAGTATGCCGCCGAGCAGGAACGTGATGGAGATAGTGCGGTTCACGTTGATCCCGACCATCGCCGCCGCCTCCTTGTCCTGCGCGACGGCCCGCATGGCCTTGCCCTGCTTGGTATTGCTTATAAAGTAGGAGAGGGCGACGAGCAGTGGTATGGTCACCCCGACCACGAAGAGGTCCTTCCAGCGAAAGACGACGGCGTCGGTGGGCAGGATGTTGGCGTCGGAGATGAGCTCGGGGAACGGGACCTGGGCAGGACCCTTCCAAACGAGCCCGACGTTCTGCAGGATGAACGACATGCCTATAGCCGTTATGAGGACCGCCAGGCGCGGCGAGTTACGCAAGGGCTTGTAGGCCACGCGTTCGATCCCCACGCCCAGAAGGCCGCAGGCGACCATCGCGACGGCCATCGCTATGAGCACGCCGGCCACCTTGAGCAGGAACCCGGAGCTGCCCGTTATGGGGCCGAAGAAGCTCAGGCCGGCGAACGTTCCCGAGAGCACGGTCAAGCCCACGAAGGAGCCGATCATGAAGTTGTCGCCGTGGGCGAAGTTGATGAGCTCGATGATCCCGTAGACTAGCGTGTAGCCTAAGGCCACGAGGGCGACGATGGCACCGTTGGTGACGCCGATGACGAGCTGCGAGCCGAACTGCGCGGGCTCCTTGACCACCTGCGCGCCGAGTAAAACTACCAGCGCCGCGATCAGGACCACCGCGAGCCGCGAGCTCCAGCTGGAGGACCTGACACTCTCGATCAGCGCCCGAAAGCTCGACTTCGACGCTTCACCCGTCGTCATGAGCGTCCTTTTGCAGGGGGCCGGGGGCCGAAGCGAGTCGGCCCCTCGTTTGCCCCATCTCTACTGTAGATCGGAGACGTCCAGGGTACGGTTGAGCCTGAACTCACCGTCCTCGACCTCCTGGATCGAGAGCTTCGTGAGGCTGGTGTCACCCTCGTTGTCGAAGCTCCAGGTGCCGAGCACGCCGTTGTAGTCGTGCGTCGCGAGCACCTGCTCGACCACGGCCTTACGGTCGGGCACCCCGCCACCCGCGTCCTTGGAGGCCCGCTCGATGGCGTCGAGCATCACGTTGGCCGCCTCGTAAGCGTAGGCGGTGTAGGGCTGTACGGTATCGTCGTAATTCTGTTCGTACTCGTCTATAAATTTCTGGCCGGCGGGACCCAGCTTCTCCGGCGGGATGCCGCCGAAGCTGGTGTAGATGCCCTCGACGGCGTCGCCGCCCTGGCTGATGAGCGTATCGACGAAGATGCCGTCGGGACCGACGAAGAGAACGTCCTGGTTGCTCATACCGGCGCCGACCTTGTCCTTTATGATCTGGGCCGCGTTGTTTTCGATGATGCCGCCAAAGTAGATGGCGTCGGGATTCGCCGCTGCGATCTTGTTCATCAGCGAGCGGTAGTTCGGCGCCGAGCCGTCGATGCCCTCGCGGCCTATGGTCTCTATGCCGAGGTCCTGTGCGGCCTGCTGGAACTCGTCGGCAACGCCCTTGCCGTAGGTCTCCCTGTCGTCGAGGATGTAGACGGTCTTGACGCCCTCGTCGGCCATAAAGGTAGCCCCCGCCTGGCCCTGCTGGACGTCGGTCACGATCACACGGGCGTAGTTGCGCTCGCCCGTCGGATAGTACTTGTCGGGCTCGGATTTGTCGGGCGTGGGCTTGGTCAGGCCGGTATAGGTGTTCGCCGGGCTGATCATCGCGAGCCCCGCCTCGTTCAGGATCGGGATCTCCACGGCCGCGCAGCCGGAGTTGAAGGGTCCGATCCAGCCGATTATCTGATCGTCCTGGGCGGCGGATTGGGCATTCTCGGCGCACTTGGCGGCGTCCCACTGGCCCGCCTGCGCCGTGGCGTCATCCAGCGACTCGTGCTCGATCTTGACGTCGCCGGCCTTGCCGTTCCGCTCGTCTATCGCCAAATTGATCGCGTTCACCATCGTGGTGGTCTGCGCCCGGTTGGCCCCCTGCCGTGGCAGGTCGCTGACTATCTTGGCGGTGGGACCCCCTCCCCCACCTCCTCCGCTACCACCATCGCCGCCGCCTCCGCAACCGATCGCGATCAGGGCCGTTACAGCCACCAAAACCACGAGCCTCGTCCCTCGGCGTATTCTTCTCAATGCTCCTCCTCTTGTCCGGATCATGACGGCGACCCGCCCGGTGGTAGCTTGCAAGGGTCCGTTGACCTGGGCATTATCAATAGTAATGCTCCCGCGTGTCAAGCATGCGTGCCTCGCACCCGGACGCGTCACATATGTTGATATAATGTCGCAGTCCTTCACGCCGGAGTGGCGGAATTGGTAGACGCGCCGGACTCAAAATCCGGTGGTGCGAGAGCACCGTGTCGGTTCGAGCCCGACCTCCGGTACTGCATATTTGCAGGGAAAACAGAGTATCCCCTCACGTGCCACCCCTTGCCAAGGGCACGGGAGGCTATGTGAACGTCCCAGGCTCTTCCCTAACGCAGAATACCGGCAGCACCCTTTCACCGCAGCGGAAGAAGGTGTGGGGAGCCTCGAAGCCCGTGGGTCACGCCGGACGACCAGATAGTGAACCAGCGCCTGGCGCTCGGCAAGGAGCGACGCCGCTTCCCCTCGTACCCCTCCATCGTCCTCAGTCAATGGCATTCCATTCCTGCTGGTAAAGTTCCTCAGAACGCAGGAATTCGTCCTTCCTCTCCAGCCACTCCTGATACTCTTGGTCCCATGGGTGGGGTGTCTCTTGCGGCGGATTTTCGAAAGCCATGGTCTCTCGGACCAAAACCTCGTGGTCGATCCCACACCGGCACACGGATTCCGAAGCGCTCAAAATCACCGTCTCGCCGCAATCGCACCCGACGACTACGCATTCGGGGCACCACACGTAAGCCTGCCCGTAGGACAAGACGTGCGTCTCGTAGTACCCCTCGACGTGTTCGATCACCGTCGTCATCGAGCCACCCCTTCTCCCCCGTACGTGCCCATGCGAAGCCCGTCATGCTACTATTGTATCTAAGCACTATAAGGCCGCCGTGTAAACTTTGTCAACCCCAAATGTTGGCTCTTAACCGAAAGTTAACGATGAGTCAAAGCAGGAGATGGAGTTTGTAGTGGGCTCAAGGGTTTGGCAGCATGACATAGCTTGTTCCGGGCCTCTGGGGGGATATGTAAGGCCTGGAGCAGGCTACCTACAGCAAAGATCAAAACACTTGACCCACATGCGATCATGGAACGATGAAAGCCTACTCCGAAGACCTACGCCAGAAGATAGTCCAAGCCGTCCAGCAGCGCGGCATGTCCAAGTCCCAGGCCGCTCGACTCTTTGG